>JALEMY010000098.1 GCA_022767485.1 Erysipelotrichaceae bacterium | reverse complement strand
TACTTGGGGTGTTGATTACGTTTTAATGAATAATGATAATGAAATTTTACCATGTTATTCATATCGTGATGATAGAACTGATAGTGTAATAAATAAAGTTCATGATATTATTCCCTTTGAAAAATTATATGAAATGACAGGCTGTCAATTTCAAAAATTTAATAGTATTTATCAACTATATTACGATAAAATAAATCATCGTTTAGATAACGCTACATCATTTTTACATATTCCTGAATATTTAATATATAAACTTACAGGAAAAAAAGTAAAAGAATATACTAATGCTTCAACAACTGGAATGTTAGATAAAAACACTAATTACTATTCACTTGAAATAATTGAAAAATTAGACTTAAATAAAGATTTGTTTACAAAACTATATAAACCTGGATATGTTGTTGGTGATTTTAAAGATGACGTTAAAAAAATTGTAAATGGTAATATCAAAGTAGTATTATGTCCAACTCATGATACTGCAAGTGCAGTAGAAGGTATCAAAATGAGTGAAAATGCACCATATATTTCATCTGGTACTTGGAGTTTACTAGGTATAAAAATTAATAATGCCATAACTAGTAAAGAAGCCTTAAAAGCTAATTTTTCTAATGAATATGGTCCTAATTATATTCGTTTTCAAAAAAACATTATGGGTCTTTGGATTATCCAATCACTGGCAAAACAAATGAATCTTTCGTTTAGTGAAATGGTTGAAATGGCAAAAAATAGTAGTTATAATAATATTTATGATGTTGATGATCCATGCTTTCTTTCATCTTTAGATATGAAAAATGAAATAAAAAATTGGTATGTTAAACATCAAATGACACCACCAATATTAAATAAAGATTTTATTAATGCAACTTATCATTCTTTAGCTTATTCTTATAATGTAGCTATAAAAGAACTTGAAAAAATAACTAATATGACATTTGATAAACTATATATTGTAGGTGGAGGAGCAAAAAATCAATATTTAAACGATCTTACGAAGCTTTATTGTAAAAAAGAAGTTATTGCTTTACCAATAGAAGCAACAGCAAAAGGAAACCTATTATCACAAATGGAGAAATAATATGAGAAAAGAAACTATAGAAAAATATTTAAAATATGGAATTGATGTTAATGAAGTTATTAATAGACTTTCTAATGTAAAAGTAAGTATACATTGTTGGCAACTAGATGATGTAACTGGTTTTGAAAATCAAGATACATTAACAGGTGGCATTCAAGCTACTGGAAATTATCCTTATAAAGCTAAAAACTTTTCTGAACTTACAAGCGATTTAGATGTCGCTTTAAAACATATTCCTGGAAGTAAAAAAATCAATATTCATGCTAGTTATCAAGCTGTTGATATCGTAGATAGAAAAGATATTACACCTCATCAATTTTATCCATGGGTAGAATATGCTAAAAAAAGAAATTTAGGATTGGATTTTAATCCAACAATGTTTTCTTCACCAATGCTTGTTGACAATATGACTTTATCAAGTCCAATTAAAGAAGTTCGTGATTATTGGATTACGCATTGTATCAACTCTTTAAAAATAACAGAATATTTTGCTAAAGAATTAAAGCAAAAATCTCTTATGAACATATGGATTCCTGATGGATTAAAAGAAGTTCCAAGCGATAGAATGGGGCCTAGAAAAAGACTAAAAGAATCACTTGAAGCTATTTTAAATGGTTATAATTATGACAAGTCAATTATGGATGTTTCAGTAGAATCGAAAGTGTTTGGTATAGGAATGGAATCATATACTGTCGGTTCACATGAATTTTATATGGATTTTGCTAGTAAAAATAATGTATTATGCTTACTTGATATGGGACATTTCCATCCAACAGAAAATGTTGCCGATAAAATTTCTTCACTACTTTTATTTAATGATTCATTAGCACTTCATGTATCACGTCCTGTAAGATGGGATAGTGACCATGTATTAAAACTAAATGATGAATTACAAGAAGTTTGTGATGAATTAGTAAAATGTAAAGCCCTTGAAAAAACATATATTGCACTTGATTATTTTGATGGTTCAATCAATCGTGTA
>JALEMY010000156.1 GCA_022767485.1 Erysipelotrichaceae bacterium | reverse complement strand
TCCATTCTTTTGATTTTGTAAAAAAACGTTTATTTAATTCGTTTTCATTTTCATTGTTATTATCTTTACTTAGTTTATACCCTAATGCTAAAGACAATACCTTACAATTTGATACTACTGGTCTTTTTGTAGAATACTTTACCTTTTTAAATTCTTTATCATCCTGAATTTCAAATTCTATACATGCTCCTTTATGACTATCTCCATAATGAGACCACATCAAAATTGAATCATATTTTTCACTAAAACATGTAATATAGGTGTTTTTATCTATTTCATCTTGTATTGAATTAACTTCATCTATTAGCTTTTTATATTCATCATTTATTTTTTCATTTTCAAATACATTTTTAAAATATTTATTAATGAAGTAATTAATTAAAGGTATTTTTTTATACGTTTTATTTAATGAATATAATTTTTTTGCACATTTTATTTCAAAACGGCATAAATTTATTATTAATTTAAGTTTTTTACTTTTTTCTTTTTTAACCATATTTATAATCTCATCAAATGATGAAAAATAAATATAGTTTTTTAATAATTCATTCATTTTTTCATTATCATCTACTTTATAAGTTTCACTATCAAATGGATCATTAAACGATGAAGCATTATTTAATAATATTCTTTCATACTTCATTATTTTTAAAGCTGTATCTATGGTTGTATATTTATATAGTTTCATTTATTTCCACTTCCTTTATATAATTTTATCATATGAATGTTTTTACCACAGCAAAAACCAAAGGTTAAATGACAAAGTTAATTCCGTTTAATAAAGTCGAAAATAAAATATGGCCGAAATAACATAGTTATTTCGGTTTTTTAGTACAATTTCAATTTTTTTGATAAAGGTATTGAACATAAACGGAATTAACGTTATTATAAAGGTGCTTAAAAGAATAAATAATTTCAGCAAAAAAACTACAACGGAATATCGGTCGCCAAACTTAATTCCGTCATATTGGGAATATGGGTGGTAGTAAATTGTCCTTGCAAATTATATATCTTTTAAGCTTTTTTATTTAAAATTAGATTTATTCAAAATAATATCATCGTATTCAATTTTTTTGAAATTGTATTTAGGCGTAGCATACGGATTTGTAAAATTAACATTATCTGATTCATCAAATTTTTCTTTGTTTTCACTATAGTAGTTTTTTGCCGCTTTTACCATCATATAGCAAAAACTAGAAATATGAATTTCGTATTCATTTACATTATATTGTGTTGTAGTATGAACTCCAGATGTACTTATTTCTTCAGTATAATAGTGTATCTTTTTATTATCTATTGAATTACATGTTCCTTTATTAGCAAATGACTCCCTAATCTCATAAAATTGCCTAGCAGATAATCCGCGCTCATACTCGCAATAATATTTGCTAATCCATTTTATATATTTATCTTTTAATGAATCTTTAGGATATTCTTTTTCTCCACAAATCGCTGGGATATTCAATGCTAAAATGAGTGCAGAATAGTGTTCTTTATGTTTTATTGCATTTTCTATACTATTACAAAGTTTCATAATAGATGAAGG
>JALEMY010000052.1 GCA_022767485.1 Erysipelotrichaceae bacterium | reverse complement strand
TAATTGTTCACTAGTAGAATCAATATCGTATTCATAAATTTCATCAATTACAATATTTGGTCTTGTTTTATTTTTTCCATCTTTGATATTTTTTAAGTTATTAACAAGAGATGTTCCTGTAGATACAGATTATGTGTCTATATAAAAGCATAAAAAAGGAGGAAAGAAACAACGTAAGGTTTCTAAACATCCTCTTTATACTATTTAGTTTTCTACTTCCCAATGATTGCTACATCTTGACTGACACTTTGGCTAATATTGGAGTTTAAAGCCAACTCTCTAAGTGGCTGAGTAACTTTTGTTCTTTCAACTCAATCAAACATTTCTACAACTATTGATATCGCATTTAGGCCTTTAAGGACGTTATTGGGACTACATATACTCCATCTGGTCTTTTATATGCAGCATTTGTCATTCCGCATATGACGCATAATGTTTTTGCAGATTCCCCACCCTGTTTGACAATTAATTCATTGATTTGCTTTAAATTATCTGCCGCCTCTTCTATTTGATTTGCTCCAAGTTTTATCTCAAAGCCGCACCAGGAGCCGTCTTCCATTTCTATGACTGCATCTATTTCATTAGCGTTGTAATCTTGATAATGATAAAGTTTTGCATTGAAGGATGAAACGTAAGTGAACAAATCTCTTTCAACAAGCGATTCAAAAAGAAATCCCAAATACTCTAAATCATTTAGAAGTTTTTCTTTGGTTAGATTCAACAGTGCGCATGCCAACGATTGATCCACAAAGTGTCTCTTTTCGCTTTGCTTGACTCTAAGTGAAGAGCGTAATTTGTTTGCAAATGGGGGTATATTCTCAATTAAATAAAGTTTGTCGAACAAGTTTAAATAATCGGTGATAGTGTCAATGTTTATATCGTCAAAATCTTTTTCTTTGATATCATTTTTTAAAGTCTTGTTCGTTACCGTAGTTGATTCGTTTCTTGCAAGTGATCTTAGCAATAATTCAATCTTGTGGGCATCTCTTTTAACGCTATCTACTTTGTAGATATCTTCTTCTAAAACCGCTTTGATATATTCTTTAGATAGTAACATTCCTTGCTTCTCATCCATACCAATAGAAGCAGGCCAACCACCGACAAGTATAAAACTGATAATCTTTTCAAGGCTTACTTCACCAGTAAAAGTATCTGTTATATTGTTTTCGCAAAGGTCTTTTAACGATATTTTTCCATCTGAATATCCACTTTCATAAAGCGACATTGGTCTCATTCTGAGTCTAGCAATTCTACCCGTTCCAGAATGAATATATTTATCTTTATTTATAGTGGCTGAACCAGTTAATAAAAATTGTCCTTTTTCTATAGTTTCATCAACCTTCCCTCTTACTGCATCCCAGATACTTGGAACTTCCTGCCACTCATCGATAAGTCTTGGTTTATCTCCAACCAAAGCTAAATCAGGATTTATCATCGCTAATTTTTTGTTGTTGAAATTACCTTTTGGATCAGCAAGTAGAAACTCACTCTTGGAATGATATTTGCTTGTCCATGTTTTACCACACCATTTAGGACCCTCGATTAATACAGCTCCAAATGTTTTTAAATAATTATCAAGAATGTTATCAATTATTCTCATTCTATAATTTTCATTTCTCATTGTATTCACCTCCGAAGATATAGTATCACAATCCGAGAGTTTTGTAAATATCAATCCGAGAGTTTTTAAAATACTGTTCCGAATGATTTCGACGTTTTATTCCGATGTTTTTTTAATGACTAATTATATTTTCTTTAACAATAATGGTATCAAATTTTTAATTTTTGAAAAAATGATACCATTTTAATTTTTTCAAGAAATTTTCAAAAAGTATGTCCGGTTTGTGTCATTTTGTTGGCTAATATATGTATGGCTAAGGAGGTTCCTCCTTTAAAAATTAGAAGATCTTTAAATTCACTTTTAGTAAAAAGATAATCAAGTATGTAGCAAACCCAATAATCTTTTTCAATAACAGCAACACTTTTACCTGTTTTTTTTGATGATGTTAAGAAAACAAATCTTCTATCTTGTTGGCTTAGTTTTGCAATTCTATTCATTATTCAGACCTCCTATATCCTTTAAATACTTCTGCATCCATAATGGAGCGAACGATATATTTTTGAGCAATTCTTCTTTTTCTTCATTAGATAAGAAGTTTGATAATTTCATAATTTCATTAAAACCAATATTATTTTCTCCCAATGCTTTTAGAGCTTGAACAATCAAACTTATCTTTCTTGAAAATATAAAGTTTTTATTAGCCGAGCTTTTAAATTCTATTGTTCTGTTATCGATAGAATATGTTCTATATGGTCCTGAGCTTAGGAAAGTGAAAGTCATAGGAATTTGATTGTCTAAACCTAAAAGATATAACGCAGAATTACCAGTTTCTCTTATATCCCAATTATTGTTTCTTGCTATAGCTTCTGCTACATCCTTGATTTCAGGAGGGAAAGACGCATTAAATAATTTGCTAATTAAGGGATAATAATAAATGCCTTGTGTTAGTCTTTGAATGTCCCCTTTATCAGTTAATCTTTCCAATGCTTTAGCAACACTTTTATAAT
>JALEMY010000045.1 GCA_022767485.1 Erysipelotrichaceae bacterium | reverse complement strand
GATTCTACTAGTGAACAATTAGATGAATATTGTTCTAAATGCGATTTTGTTTTTAATTTGGCTGGTGTTAATAGACCTGAAAATCCAAAAGATTTTATGGAGGGAAATTTTGGCTTTGCTTCAACATTATTAAATACATTAAAAAAGTATAATAACAAAGCCACAATTATGTTATCTTCATCAATTCAAGCAACGCTTGCTGGTCGTTTTGGAACTAGTGAATATGGAAAAAGTAAAAAAGCAGGAGAAGAGCTATTCTTTGATTATGCAAAACAAACTGGTGCAAAAGTAGCTGTTTATCGTTTTCCAAATTTAATGGGGCATTCAAGGCCAAATTATAATTCTGCTGTATCAACATTTTGCTATGCAATAGCAAATGATAAAGAATATAAAGTTAACGATAGAAATGTTGAACTTGAACTTTTATATATTGATGACTTAGTTGAAGGAATGTTTGATTTACTTGAAGGTAAAGAGAGACATTGTGAATATGTTGGTGTAGATACAGTTGATGATGTTAATGGTAGATATTGTTATGTACCTGTAACTCATAAAGTTACTCTTGGAAGAATTGTAGATTTACTTTTAGAATTTAAAGATCAACCCACTAGTTTATTAATGCCAAAAATGCCAAATGGCAGTTTTGAAAAGAAATTATTTAGTTTATATTTATCTTATTTGCCTGTTGATAAGTTTAAATATGGATTAAAGATGAATTGTGATGAAAGAGGAAGTTTCACTGAACTTGTTCATACTTTAGATTGTGGACAAGTAAGTATTAATATTAGTAAGCCCAAAATTACTAAAGGTCAACATTGGCACAATTCTAAATGGGAACAATTCATAGTTGTTCATGGGCATGGATTAATTCAAGAAAGAAATATAAATACTGGAGAAATAGTTGAATTTGAAGTTTCAGGAGATAAAATAGAAGCAATTTATATGATTCCTGGATGGACCCATAATATTATTAATTTAAGTGAAACTGAAGATTTAGTTACTGTTATGACATGCAATGAAGTGTTTGATAGTAATAGACCAGATACATTTTTTGAAAAAGTAAAATAATAAAAAAGCAATCTTATGTTAAGGAAATAACCTTTTCATTAAGATTGCTTTTTTGTGATCATATAATTATTTATATTTTTTACAAAGCATAATCATTTAGTAATTACATACATGGAACTTTGCCCTGAGATTGGATCAAGTTCAGTAGAATCGTCTTTGAAGAAACTTTGCGAAGAAGGACTGATTGAAAAACGTGGTGGTGGGCGTTCCACTTACTACATTAGATTAAAATAATCTCCCATTATTTCATAAAATTGGGAGATTAACAAACAATTTGGGAGAATAGCCAAACGATGAGTTTGGCTTTTTAAAGTGCGACGGGTACGTTATATATCTAAAGGGTGAAAGTACCAAGTAGGAAAGTTATAATAACTACATAGTGAAACACAAGTCTAATATCGTGAGGTATGGGATGAAGGAAGTGCGTAGCAAATAGACTGGGTAACGAACAGAAACTTGATATAAAAATAATAATACAAATTCATTTACTGAAAGATATTTTTTACGTGTTTATTTATGACGTTACTATTCGCAAAAGTTATATTGTTTTTGTGAAATGATTCTTATGAAAATAGCACCTATCATTATGATAGATGCTATTTTTCTTTAGTACACTTCTAGTACACTTTATAAATGTCAAGATAAATTTCTCACTTTTGTTCATTTAAGATTCCTCAGTTTGTAACGGCTTAATTTTATCTTTAATACGATATGATGGACCAGTAATATTGAATAGATATGAGAAATGAAGAAGTCTATCTAAAATAGCTTTTGTAATCATTTCATCATTTCCTAGTATTGTTGGCCATTTATCAAATGTTATATTACTAGTTATTATAGTTGATCTTTTACAATAACGTAAATCAATTAATTGAAAAAATAATTTTGATTCTAATGGACTAATTTCATTAAAACCAACTTCATCAATTATTAATAATTTATATTTAAAAAATTGTTTTACTTTTCTTTCAAACGTTCCTTCGTTATATGCATTTCTTAATATGTTTATCAATTTGTTAAATTTTATAAAATATACACTATTTCGTCTAATAGCTACACTATAAGCTATTGATATTGCTAAGTGTGTTTTCCCTGTACCTGGATTCCCAATAAACACTACATTGGTTCCTTCTTCATAAAATTCAGATGAAATTATTGCATCTATTTTCTCTTTTTTTATTGATGGTTGAAATGAAAAATCATATTCCTCAATAGTCCTTAAAAATGGAAATCCAGCTACTTTAACATTATATAATCTATTATTTTCCTCCTTAGCTTCAACTTCCTTTTTTAATATTTTATATATTCCCTTTAATTCAGATGATGAAATTTCATCGTTAATATGTAACTCTTTTAGGTATGTATATGCTGACTTTAATTTTAAATATGTTAATTGTTCCAATACTTCATTAATCATAATTTATATTTCCTAATTCCTTTGCTATTTGTGTTTTTTTACAACTATTAGTTTCTCTTTTTTTATAATATAATTCGTGTTCTGGCTTAATATTTAATAATTTGTTAGATATTTTGTGAATTGTTATAATTTTGTTGGTATAATAAATATGTAGTTCATCTTTAATTGCTACTAATCCTACTTTAAATCCAATATATTTCTTGGGCACAGAATATTTATTAGATTTGTAAGATACAAGCGATTCGTTAGAAACTTGAACTGCACTTAATTTAAGGTGATATTTTGACATGATCTCGTTTTTAGGTAATTGTCTTAATTCACCTTTTTCTTTATTAAATAGAAAAATACGTGGTAATTTTGTAGCTTGTGATATTGCTTCGTTATCTTCTTTATTTATTATTTCTAATTTCTCATGCATATCATCAAAATCTTTATAATGACCATTATAGTTTTTTAATTGATCAACAATTTTGTTTTGAGTTTCAGTTTTTCCTTTCGTCTTTGGCCTACGTGCTATACATGGCTTTACTTCTATCCCATAATCTTTACAAAATTCATCAAATTTTGGTGTTAATATTGCTGGATTACCTTTATATCTTGCTTTCTCGACGAATGCTTTTAGATTATCTATGACAATTTCTTTACATACTCCACCTATTTCTTCAAAAGCTTCTGCTAAAAATGAAATTAATGTCTCAACTTTGGTATCAAGTACCAGTTTTCGATAATTATATCTTGACCATCCAAATGTTAATGTTGGAATATAGACAACATACTCTATTCCTTTTTCTGTAATTAACTTAACTTTTTCTTTTAAATCAAATTGAACTTGTTGGCCAATTTCTGTTTCGAATCTTTCAGTAAATGAATTTGTATTATTATTTTTAAATAATTCATTTAATTCGACATCATTTCTTATGAATCTATTAAATGTAACTCTATTACATTTAATTCCGTGCTCGCGTTTCATATACCTATACAAATGATCAATATAATCAAATGTCCGTAATTCATCAGATAGTATTTGTTTTATTAAATTCCTATAATCATCTAAATATTTTTTCCTTTTTCTTGTTTTTTTAGGGACTTTATTATTTAGATAATTCTTTACTGTTTTTCTATCAACATTTAGTTCTCTTGCAATTTTAGAAATATTCAACTTTAATTCTCCCTTCATATAAGAAGAACTTAACAATAATAAGTCTTCTTTCTTTTTTATTAATCTTAAAATTATATTTGTCATTATTTTCTTTCCTCCCAGAAGAAATAATAACAAAAATGTACCATTTATGAAAACAAGATTGGGGAATCTTATCTGCACACTTTTGGTACATTTATATTAACATTTATACACTTTATAGTACACTTTTTTAGTACACTCTAAATGATTTCCCAATAGCCACCTTTGCGACCGCCTGCACGACGTATCTTTCCTTTTGCTTTAAGTTCAGCAGTAATTTGTGCAATTCTAGTTGTTCCTAGCTCGCACATTTTCGCTAATTCAGATTTGTTTGCAAGTGGATTATCTTTGATGGCCAAAAGAACTTTTGCTTCGGTTGGCGACAATCTGTCTAGAACTACTTGCTTCATTGAAGGTTCGAATGCAAACGGAATAGTGACATTGATATGGCTTTCAGCTATTTCAAATGCATCTTTTCCATATGCTTCGATAATCTTTTGATTGCCGTGTCCTGTTTGTTCGGCAAGTCCTAATTGGCCCATAATCTTAAACAATCCCTTATTAATCGGATTGGATACTCCTCGATAGAAATCATCTTTTGAATAGCCAAATGGAAGGCCACCAGTTGAGATTATTTCAATTCGATTATTGAAAATGTATATTGCAGGAGGGACATTCTTAATCCATTTGTTATGAAGGCAAGCGTTAGTCCAAGCCTCTTCAAAAGCATGAGGATTGAATAATTTCGTTTCTTTTCTTTCAAGTCCAGATTCTATGTCCACTTTTGTTTCATTTAAAGAAAGGACATAGTCTTTTGCTTCTTTCATAGCGACAAGGAGGCACTTGTATCCATATTCATTTCTGCTGAGCATGTTTAGTTTATCGTTTCCGCCAAATCGAACAACCTTGATCGATGCGTTGTTGTCATCAGATAATAGCTCTGCCAACATATTGAATTTTCCATTTGTGTAAAATCCATTGTTTAATTCAAATGTCTCTTCATTAATAGTTAAACCTCTGTTATGGAAAAGAAACTTCAAATGATTGAATGTAAGATCCTGTCTTAATGATGCCGTTGCTTCTAATGATGAGACATCAGATGAGAAGAATAATTCCTGTAAAAGATCTGGATCGATTTTCTTATTTGAGCTACCAACTCTTATTCTATAGTTTCCGTTTGAAGAATATGGCCTTCTACCGCCTTCTGCTTGAACATGAATTATTGCTCTGTCTTCCTCATAGACCTCAATCGCAATAGATGGAACGATTGCAGGTTTGATGATTTCGCTAATTCTCATTTCGATTTTCTTGATGGTTTCTTGACCGATTTGACCTTTTAAGCCTAAAACTTCTCCATCATTAGCAACACCATATAGCACATGCCCCTTGCCGTTTTTGTTAAGCATTGCAGCTAAAGCAGCTAATCCACTATCTAATTCACTTAATGATGTTTTGAATTCTACAAATTCATCTTCAAGTGGCAAATCTAATATCTTAATTTTCATCTGTCTCACCTCGATTTTATTATATACTATTAGAACACAATTTTCAACCCTTTAGTACACTTCTAGTACACTTTACAGTACACATTTTAGTACACTTCAGAAAATAAGCTCATCATGAATTTCTAGAATAATGGTATCAAATTTTAGATTTTTCAAAAAATGATACCATTTATAAAAATTTTTAAAAAATTTGCAAAAAGTATGTCCGCTTATGCCGTTTTTCTTGGCTAATATATGTATGGAAGATCATCATTTGAATTAATCAAAAATAAGACTATGAGATTACAGTCATTACGTCAATAACTATTGGAAAGAGCCAATTCCATTATGACATTTAAATTTTAATTGTCGCATTTGTGCATAAAATGCTTATTGGAGTATTGCAATTATATAAAAATTTTCAAAATTTAAATTTCTGTCGAAATAACTATGTAATATTTTCGACAAACAATAAGTAGGAGATTATTTTCTTTTTGTATTAATATTATTGAAATATTATTCAGTTGTATCTTGAATATTTG
>JALEMY010000026.1 GCA_022767485.1 Erysipelotrichaceae bacterium | reverse complement strand
CCTTATTTTTATTAGGTATTAAATAATTAAAATATGGCATGATATTGCTTTTTTCTCTAATGTAGCAAGTGCTTCTTAATTTATTTAATTTATCGATTGCTTCTCGCCTTAATTCGTTGATATATTTAAGAGGGATAATACCTTTTTGATCGGATAAAATGGTAATTTTTTCTAATGCATAAGGTGTCGATGAAAGCTTTGATAATTGCTCAATGATTTTTTCATTGCTAGTTATGGAATTGATTGCTTTTTCTATTACGTAATTTGATTTTACTAATATAGAGTGATTATGATAATCTTTAACAGATAAAACCATATTTTCATTAACATTAGCAATTAGTTTCATTTTAATAGGAATTTTCTTTAAATTATTCAAATAAGTTTCCTTAATTTGACTTAATAAATCATAATCTTCCATCTTATAAACTTTAGCATTTTTATCAACTTTTGATGAAAGAGGAATTTCAATGATTTCTCTTTCATATCCTTTAGGTACCAATTTGTTTTTCACAAATATTTTATTGACATAAAGCTTTATATCTTCAAAGCGAGAAGAAATGATGATAATCTTATCTTTTTGCTTTAATTCTTTACTTAATTTAATTTGTACTTTATCTTTATAAACATTGATGATTTCACCAACTAATATGCCAATATGACTTGGTCTAAAAGTGTTGGTAATATTTTTGTTTTTCTCATTAAATAAATAACCAGAAGTAAAATCACGAGAATAAATAAGCTTCATTTCTAAAGAGGCGTCTTTATTAATTTCCACATTGTTATCATAGTAGTGATCGATAGCATTTCTATAAGATTTAACGACAAAAGCTACGTATTCGGCACTTTTCATTCTTCCTTCAATCTTTAAAGAAGTTACACCACTTTTAATTATTTCATCGATATGCTCTAAGGTATTTAAATCTTTTGTTGAAAGCAAATAAGCTTTTTTAGCTACTATTTGATTATTATTTGCTAAGCTATATTCCATTCTACAAGGTTGTGCACATTTTCCTCTATTTCCCGAACGTTTTCCAATTAATGATGAGTGTAAGCAATTTCCAGAATAGCAAACACATAAAGAACCGTGGGTAAAGATTTCAAGTTCTAATGATGAATTAGCTTTAATATGCTTTATTGTAGACAATGAACATTCACGTGCTAAAACAACACGCGATACATTTAACTCTTCAAGCATTTTTATTTGCCATAAGCAATGAGTGTTTAATTGGGTTGAAACATGAATATCTAAGTCTTTATAACGTTTTTTAATTATATCGATCAACCCAAGATCAGAGACGATTAAAGCATCGACATCATTTAAATATAAAAAGTCGATAAAATCAATGACATCATTTATCTCATCATCATATATAGTAATGTTGACACTAACATATATTTTAACACCATAAATATGAGCGTATTTAATCGCTTCTACAATTTGCTCGTTTGTAAAATTATCAGCATAAGCTCTAGCTGAAAAGTTACTTCCACCAATATAAATAGCATCTGCTCCATTATGTATTGCTGCTTTTAAACATTCCATATTACCAGCTGGAGCTAATAGTTCAATTTTATCCATACAAACACCCTTTTTAAGTGTAGCATAAATGCGCTTTTTAATAAATAAAAATTGGTATTTATATTTAAAATAAATATAATTAAACATTGAAAAGAGATGGTTTGTAATTTATAATTAAACGGGGAGGGATAGTATGCACGATTTATATAAACAAGGTAATTTACCTTATTTAACGGTTAAACTTTGTCCAAATTGTAATGAATTGATTCCAATAGACAAAGATATCTGTCCTAAATGTTCCTATGATTTTGTAACAAAGAAATTAACAAAAGAAGAAAAAAAAGAAGAAAAGGTTACGGAAAAAGAAGATAATAATATTAACTATGAAGAAGATCCTCACTATTTTGTAAACACTTCTAATAATAATAAAATTATTTATTGTGATAAATGCGGTGCTAAAATAATTGGTGAACAAAAATATTGTGGTGGTTGTGGAGCACTTGTTAGCAAAAGAATTTGTCCTGGCTGTAACAATATTGTCGATTCACATTTGATGTATTGTACTTATTGTGGCTATCAGTTAAAAGAAAAAGGTAATGTTGAAGAAAGCAAAGAAGAAGTTAATTTGCAAGTAATTAAAGCTGATGTTTCTAATAATGAAGTGATAAAACAAGAAATAAAAGAAGAAAAAGTAGAAGAACATGTAGAAAATGATCCAAAACAAGATGAAATAAAAGATGAAAAACCATTTTCAATTAATGTTGGAAGAAAACGTTTCTTTTTATTCTTACAATTTATATTAACTTTATTTTTATTAGTTGTAATGTTTTTACTTCCACTATTTTCTAAAAATTCTTTTGTTGATGAAATCAAAGATATATTTAATAATGATGCTACTATTTCATTTATAAATGGTAAAGGATTTTATGGTTTTATAATCGATTGTCTTAAAAATCAAACATTTGATCTTAGTTTGATAAAGTCATCATTATGCAACGAAGAAGCAATACTTATCAATTCCACACTTCCTCTAATTAAAACTTTATCTAGTGAAATAAAGCTTACTATATCATTTGTTTTAGTTTCAATAATTTATTTATCGATTACAATTTCTTCGTTGATTTCACTTATTTTATCATTTGTTGGAATGTTTAATAAAAAACCACTTAAAGGAAAGATGGCTACATCATTAACTATCATTTATGCCATTTCTACATTATTAATATATGGAAATAGTTTTACCAGTGCTTTTAAAGGTTATGATACATGGCTATTATATGGCTTTGTCATTAACTTCGTTTTATTTTTTATAATAAAAATTGTTTTTGGAAAAGAATGTAGATTATATAAAAAAAATAAACTTGAAGATAAAAAATAATAGTGAATGGAACACCATTCACTATTTTTTCATATTTATTTAGTTTGCTTTTATTTTTTCAAGTTTTTTAAACTTTCCTTTGATAATTGTCTTAATGATAAGATTAACTATACAAATTGTTAAAATAACGACATCAGCATACAAAAAGTCATCAGAAATTGTCTTAAACATATAAAGTGAAAACAATGTGAATAAGACAAATATAATAAATGGTGAACCCTTAGTAGATTTACGTCTCCATTTATCTTTATCGTTTAATAATTTTTGGCGATAATTCTCATTTTTTAAGCCTTTTATTGATTTAACAATTAAAGATAAACCTTTTAAGAATAATATTATTGAAAAAATAGCAATTAAAAGTAAAAGAAGATAATAAGGTATTTCGTGAAGTTCAAAATCTGAAGTGATTAATGCGATAGCTTCTACATAGTATGCAAAAAATGGAAAGACTTCATCAGCATCAAGATGAATTGTTATAGTCAAACAAAATAATACAGATAAAACCAAAATAAGACCACGAACAAAAGTTAATGATGATATTGCTTTAACTTTTTTAGTGATACCATCATTATTTAAAACATCATTTTCCATAAAAATATTTCCTCCAACAAATTTATATAAGCATTATAACTCGTTTTTATTTATAAAACAAAAAATTTTTAGCACTCATCTATTGACATTGCTAAAATAACTAATATAATATAATTAGCACTTGAAATATTAGAGTGCTAAAAGATATATAAAGTTCATATTATATAATAAAAAAGGAGAAAAAGAAAAATGATTAGACCATTATTTAATAATGTTGTTTTAAAAAAAGAAAAAAAGGAATCTAAGACTACTAGTGGAATTTTACTTTCTTCAAAACAAGAAGAATCAAAATATGCAATAGTAGTTGCTCTAGGAGATGGGCATTTAGCTGATGGTAAAGTCGTTAATATGCCTTTAAAAGTTGGCGATAAGGTATTATATAGTAGTTATTCATCAAATGAATTTGAAGAAAATGGTGAAAAATACTTTGTTGTATCTTTATCAGATATTGTAGGAATTATTGAATAAAAGGAGAAGATATTTATGTCAAAAACAATTAAATATGGAAAAGATTCAAGACAAGCAATGCTTAATGGTGTTGATAAATTAGCTGATGCTGTTAAAATCACTTTAGGTCCTAAGGGACGAAATGTCGTTTTAGAAAAAGAGAATTCTTCACCACTTATTACTAATGATGGTGTAACAATTGCTAAAGAAATAAAGCTTTCTGATCACTTTGAAAATATGGGGGCAAAGCTTGTTTATGAAGTAGCAAATAATACAAACGATCAAGCAGGTGATGGTACTACTACAGCCACATTATTAGCATCTGAAATGATCCATAATGGCTTAAAAGCTGTAGAAAAAGGAGCAAACCCAGTACTTATGAGAGAAGGTATAGAACTTGCAAGTAAAAAAGTTGCGGATACCTTACTTAAAAAAAGCACACCAATCACTAGTAAAAGCGATATAGAATCAGTAGCAACTATCTCTTCTAATTCTAGTGAAATCGGTTCATTGATTGCCAAAGCTATGGAAAAAGTTGGCAGTGATGGTATTATCAATGTCGATGAATCCAAGAGTTTTGAAACAACGCTAGAAATGACAGAAGGTTTTAGATATGATAAGGGATATATTTCTCCATATATGTTAGATGATGAAAACAAAACAACAATCGAAATGGAAAATCCACTTATCATGGTTACAGATATGAAGATTTCTTCTATTCAAGATATTTTACCTGTTTTAGAGCAAGTTGTTCAATCACGTAAACAACTATTAATTATTGCTGATGATATTGAAAATGAAGCAGTATCAACAATCATTTTAAATAAATTACGTGGAGCCTTTAATGTTGTTGCTACAAAAGCTCCAGGATTCGGAGATAGTCGTGTTGATATTTTATCAGATATAGCTTGTTTTGTTGGTGCTAAATTTTATAGTAAAGACTTAATGATGAATTTAAATGATGTAACGATGGATGATTTAGGTGGCGCTAAAAAAGTAATTGTTGGAAAAGATAATACGACAATTATTGAAGGAAAAGGAAGTAAAGAACAATTAAGTGATAGAATCAAAGAAATCCACTTAAGAATTGATAATGCAACTTCCCAATATGATATTAATAATTTAAAGAAAAGAATTGCTGATTTAACAAATGGTGTGGCTTTAATTAAAGTTGGTGCAGTTAGTGAAACTGAATTAAAAGAAAAGAAATTGCGTCTTGAAGATGCTTTAAATGCTACAAAAGCAGCAATTGAAGAAGGAATAGTATCAGGAGGAGGCGCAGCACTTATTGAAGTATATAAAGAGTTACATAACACATTATCTTCTGATAATGTCGATGTTGAAAAAGGTATTCGTGTTGTTTTAGATTCTTTAACTGCTCCTTTATATCAAATTGCCGAAAATGCTGGATTTGATGGCAAAGATATCGTAGAAAAACAAATGTGTAAAGATGAAAATATTGGCTTTGATGCTAAAAATGGCACATGGGTTAATATGTTTGAAAAAGGAATTGTCGATCCTACAAAAGTTACTAAAAGTGCTTTATTAAATGCTTCATCAATCGCTTCAATTTTTATTACTACTGAAGTTGCTGTTGCTATTAACGATGAAAAAAAAGATGAAATGAAGCAACCTTTAATGTATTAAAATATAATGCTTCCAAAGTGAAAAAACTTTGGAAGTTTTTTGTTTTAAAATAAAAAAATATGCAAATAATTACTAATAATAATGAATTAATTTGCATATTTAATTAATTAAATTTTTGATTTGCTATGTTTATAAAACGAACGACCATCTAAGCCTAAAATTCTTTGTGATGAGCCATTTATTTCCACATCTTTTAAGGCTTTGTTTATCATTACAATTTTGCTATCCATATTGTCGATTAAATAAAGTACTTCAGCTTCTAAAGTTAAAGGTAAAACAGGTGAGCCATATTCAAGTTTACCATGGTGAGATAAAACCATATGTTGTAAAAGCAAGATTGTTTCATCAGATATATTATGCTTTTTTCCCTCTTCAACAATATCTGTTTGAACTAATGAAATATGGCCAATTAATTTTCCTTGAATTGTATATTCAGT
>JALEMY010000011.1 GCA_022767485.1 Erysipelotrichaceae bacterium | reverse complement strand
TTACCTGATGTATCTGTAACTACTATCGAAAGTGTTTTATCTAAGATGATTAAGGAAAATAAGATTATAAAGATAGGCGAAGGAAGGAATACTCGCTATATTAGAAATATATAAGTAAACACAATTTCAAACTGGAGATATATTTAAAATCGTTTATCTGAAGTCATTACACTAGATAGTGTCTTTACCCGATTATATTTATTTAAATCTTACTAATGAAAAACAATAAATTAATTATGTAAATATAATTTATAAATTTAAATGATTTGATTTTTTTTAAATCATTTTTTTAAGTATTTAAGAAAAAATATAAAGATGACTTGAAAAATGTTGGTAAAAATGATATTAAAAAAAGAAGAATAAAGATTACTGAACTTTAAGAACTTTGATGGATTTATAATTTTATAAATCTTATTAAAAAATATAGCAAATTTAAAAAGTATTAATATATAATCGTAAATGGTGTTAGTGATTTGTGTTGAAAAGAAAGGAGACTTAAAATGATAAATACAAATAGATGTCTTTATAACAATAAAATAAGAGATTTTTTAAATGAATCTATAAACTCCATTCTTGGAACGCTTAGTAGGAATTATCATGGCTTTGTTCAATCAACTCAAACAGATGCATGGGCCGAGGAAATATCAATTTCTCAAGATTTGCTAAAATTGATAAATAAAGATGGACAAATAATATTCGAATATGATATCCCTCGCTTAGGAAAGAGAATAGATGTAACTTTATTAATTGATGGAATAATATTTTGTTTAGAATTTAAAGTAGGTGAATCTAAAATTCTAGAGGCTGATGTAGACCAAGTTTTAGATTATGCTCTAGATTTAAAATATTTCCATAAATTTAGTAGTGATAAAATCATCGTTCCCATTTTAATTGCAACAAATTACAAAGCATCGAGTTCTAATATTGTTATGTCAGTTTATAACGACAAAGTTGTTAATCCATTAGTTACTGGAAAAGATGGATTACTTAAAATTATAAAAGATGTTTTAAATAAATATCCTAGTGAAACTCCTATTGATGAAAATTGGATTATAAGCCCTTATGCACCGACCCCTACCATAATTGAAGCGGCTAGAGCGTTATATGAAAATCATTCTGTAGAAAATATCACAAGACATGAAGCAGACGATGTTTCAACAGATAGAACTATTGCATATATTTTAGATGTGATTAAAAAGAGTAAACAAAATAAAGAAAAAAGTATTTGTTTTGTAACTGGAGTCCCTGGTGCTGGCAAAACATTAGTTGGTCTTGATGTTGCAATTAAACAAACATATCAAGGCAACCTAGAACCAGTTAAAGATGAAGGTGCTGTTTATCTTTCTGGTAATGGCCCTTTAGTTGCTGTTTTAACGGAAGCTTTAGCAAAAGATAATCAAAAGAAAATACAAGCAAGTGGAAAGAAAAAGAATCTTACTGATTCAAGAAGAGAAGTAAGTAAATCTATACAAATGATACATAGGTATAGAGATAATATGCTTATGAAGATTAAAAATCCTGTAGAGAATGGAGTTCTTGAAATAGATCCAACAAAAGCAGTTAAACAAGAAAAAGCGGGCTTTGGAGAGGTAGAACATGTAGCTATTTTTGATGAAGCACAAAGATCATGGACTCATAAAAGACTTGCTGACTATTTAAAACGTGGAGGAACATATGGTAATAAATTGAAAGTAATTAATTTCCCATTGTCTGAAGCTGGATTTCTTATTTGGTCATTAGATCAAAGAGAAGACTGGGCTACTATTGTTTGTTTAGTTGGTGGTGGGCAAGAAATCAACACCGGTGAAGCTGGTATCTCTGAATGGATAAAAGCTTTAAATGAAATGTTTATTCACTGGAAAGTTTATATTTCACCAAAACTAACTGACAAAGAATATGCTGAAGGGCAAGTAAATGAACTTCTAAAAGATAATCATAATGTCACATATTCAAACGATTTGCATTTATCTGTTTCTCTTCGTTCTTATAGGGCAGAAAAATTATCTGCTTTCGTTCAAGCGTTATTAACTTTTGATCCTATGGCAAAAATAATTTACAAAGAAATTAAAGATAAATATCCAATTGTTTTAACTAGAGATATGAAAAAGGCTAAAGAATGGTTACATAGTAAAGTCAGAGGAAGCGAAAGAACTGGAGTGTTAATTACTAAAGAATCTGCTAGATTTAAACCTCTAGGAATTCATGTCTTAGCCTCTGGTGATGAAAATGCTGTCCATTGGTTCTTAGAGGATAAAATAGATACAAGAAGTTCTAATTATCTTGAAGATGCAGCTACAGAAATCCAAGTTCAAGGTCTTGAGTTAGACTATACTTGTTTGTTATGGGACGCCGATATGAGATATAACAATGGTAATTGGGAATTTTACAAGTTTAATGGGCAAACCAAATGGGTTAAACAAGAAGCGACAAGTGAATCAAAACAAGAGTTAATTAAATATATGTTAAATGCTTATAGAGTTTTGTTGACTAGAGCTAGAGCTGGAATGGTGATATGTGTTCCTTCTGGCAATCCAAATAAAACTAATACTGGTTTCTGGGAAGATTCAACTAGACTGCCAGAATATTATGATGGAACATATGAGTATTTAAAAGACTTAGGAATCGATGAAATATAATTCATAAATAATTGTTGTGATTCGATATTAGAAATAAAAAGTATTAAAGGCCTCGATGAATTTCTTGGCCTTTTACTATGCTTAAATAATAATTATTGTAGATTGGGTATTAAAGTTTCAAAAAAGTAAATTAAGAAGCATGTTTGTAATTCCCTCTTCTCTAAGAACTGAAAGTAATTTTGTAAAACTAGCAAAATAGTTTGTAAAAGATGCTTCTTTAAAAATAATGATGATGATAGTTTAAACTTAGATAACCAAATCATAAATGATTTATTATTTATAATGAACGAAATTGATATCAAGATACCTCATGCTAAATATACAAACAAGAATTTATAAATACCTGAATTCAATAGTTTATAAGGCACAATAAAAACTGGTTATTTGCTTAATAAAGCGTGTAGTCGACTTTGATGCATAACAAGTGCAAAGCTAATACAACAACAAATGTGTATTTTTATACACATTTTAAACAAAAAATGTTATAATCTACTTGTATTGATACAAGGAGGCTTTTCATATGGAAAAGATGTTAGCAACATTAGGAAATGATATTCGTAAATTTAGAATGGAAGCAGGTTTATCTCAAGAACAATTGTCATCTTTTTGTGGAATGGATAGGGCTCAATTATCTAAGATTGAAAAAGGCACGATTATTGGTGTTACTTTTAATACTATTGCTAAGATTTATGATGCATTAGGAATGAAATTAGTGCCAGTAAAAGAAGAAGTTAAGAATTTAGATATTCATCCTTTTGTTAAATGGGCTGGAGGTAAAACTCAATTGTTAGAAGTTATTGAATCCCACATACCAGAATCATTTAATAGATATTTTGAACCATTTGTAGGTGGTGGGGCTTTATTATTTAAATTACAGCCAAAAGCATTCTCTATTAATGATTCTAATGAAGAACTTATTTGTGTTTATAAATGTTTAGAAAACAATGAATTATTTGAATTGTTAAAGAAAGAATTATTAAAACATGAAGAAAATCACTCTGAAGAATATTATTATCAAATAAGAGAAATGGATAAATTACAAGGATTCAATGAACTACCAATTTATG
This sequence comes from Erysipelotrichaceae bacterium, assembly GCA_022767485.1. GTDB lineage: Bacteria > Bacillota_I > Bacilli_A > RFN20 > CAG-631 > CAKPXW01. The sequence goes on along the minus strand of JALEMY010000011.1, from coordinate 2,063 downwards.
TAAGAGCAGGAAGACTGATTTATTTAAATAAAGCTTGTTTCAATGGGTTATATAGAGTTAATTCTAAAGGCTACTTCAATGTCCCTTCTGGAAAGAAAAAAACTGTTAACTGTTTTGATAAAAAAACATTTGATAACTTAAATTTATTCTTCAAAAATAGGAAGCCTGTAATTACAAGCATTGATTTTGAAGAAGCGGTTAAGAATGCTAAAGCTGGTGACTTTGTATATTTTGATCCACCATATGATACATGGGAAGAAAAGAATAGCTTTACTTCTTATGATAAGAACGCATTTGGTAAAGATGAGCAAGTAAGGCTTGCTAAAGTATTTAAAGAATTATCAGATAAAGGTGTATATGTAATGTTAAGTAATCATAATACAAAGTTTATCAATGAATTATATAAAGGATTCCATATCACAGTAGTTCATGCTAAAAGAATGATTAATTCTAAAGCAGATGGACGTGGTGAAGTAGAAGAAGTAATCATTACTAATTATGAATAAATAGAAAGGAGTTGTTAATTATGCAAAATTATTATGACCCATATATGAATAATATGGATATTATAAAGACGAAAGAATTTAAGTTTAATGAAAAAATGTCTAATATTGTAATTGAAATGTTTCAAGCTAATAATATAAATAATTTTTATGATGCTAATGAATTCATACAACACATAACAAATAAATATAAGCAAGAATTTGATTTATATAATTTTTTCAATCCGATTGTTAATTATCCTAAAGAAATGCATTTATTATATATTAAACAATTCCTTTGTTCTTTGGGATTTCAAAAACTATATAATCACAATCGTAATAGGTAAAATTTATGAGTAAGAAATTATTTATAAATGAAGAAAACTTTACTTTGTATAATGATGATTGTTTCAAAAGATTAAAAAAATTGGAACCAAAATCAGTTGATATGATATTTGCTGATCCTCCATACTTTTTGTCAAGTGGAGGAGTATCATGTCACTCAGGGAAACAAGTATCAGTCAATAAAGCTGAATGGGATAAATCTATAACTATCGAAGAAAAGATTAAATTTAATAGAAAATGGATTAAATTATGTAGAGAAGTGTTAAAAGATGATGGAACTATCTGGATTAGTGGTACATTTCATAATATTTATGTAATTGGCATGGCCTTAGAATTAGAAGGATTTTCAATCATTAATAACATTACTTGGCAAAAGCCAAATCCTGCTCCTAACTTGGCTTGTAGATGTTTTACTAATTCTACTGAAACTATCTTATGGGCGAGAAAACAATTAACACCAAAGAAAAAAGGAAAGCACACTTTCAATTATTCTTTAATGAAAGAAATAAATGGTAATAAACAAATGAAAGATGTTTGGTTAATTCCTTTAGTGACTAAAGAAGAAAAGAAATATGGTAAACATCCAACTCAAAAACCATTAGCGTTACTTGAAAGAATTATATTAGCGTCTACCAATGAAGGGGATTTAGTTTTGGATCCTTTCAATGGTAGTGGCACAACTGGATTAGTTAGTGTAAAATTAAATAGAAGATATATAGGTATTGATAAAGAATTAGAATATTGCGAATTAACAAAAAATAGACATTTAGATTTAAAGGAGACTATTTAATATGGAAAAAGTCGGTGTAATTTATATATTAACAAATCCATCTTTCCCAGAATATGTGAAGATTGGTTATGCAGATGATGTAGATAAAAGATTAAAAGAGTTAAACAGGAGTGAATGTATTCCATTTGCATTTAGACTTTTTGCCTACTATGAAGTTTCTTATAGATTATCTGATAAAAAGATTCATGAAATGATTGATAGACTTAATCCTAATTTAAGATCGATTGATGAATTTGAAGGAAAGAAAAGAGTTAGAGAATTCTATGCGATGGACGCTGAAGAAGCTTATTCATTATTAGAAGCTATTGCTGAAATTAATGGGTTAAAAAATAATTTGCATAGAATGGTTCCATCTAAAAAGGATATTGAAGCAGATGAAATGGCTGATTCAGTAAGATTAGAGGCATTTAAGTTTTCATTGTGTAACCTTAAAGAAGGAGATGAAC
>JALEMY010000010.1 GCA_022767485.1 Erysipelotrichaceae bacterium | reverse complement strand
TCTTTTTTATCAGGCTTAATTATCTTTTGTCCAACTTCTTTTTGCATCATAGTAATTATTGTGTCAATTTTTAAATCGTTAAGTAAAATCATATTTAATAATTTACTAGTGATGTAATATGGTAGATTAGAAATCAATATCAATCGTTTAGCATTTATTTCATTTGCCAATTTTTCTAAATCTACTTTTTGAAAGTCTTGATGATAAATAGTAATGTTATGATAATCTTTAAAAGTATCTTTTAAAATGTCGACCATATTTTTATCAATTTCATAAGCGTAAACATATTTTGCTTTATCAACTAAAAGTTCTGTTAAAGCACCAAGTCCTGGACCTATTTCTATAACGCAGGTATCTTTATCAATGCTTGCGCTATTTACAATTTCTTTGGCGATATTTTCCTCTACTAAAAAGTTTTGTCCAAGCGCTTTATTTGCTACTAGATTATGTTTTTTTAATGTTTCATCAACATATTTTTTGCTACTAATCATCGATTAATTTCTCCAATTCTTCCTTACTTATATGTAACATATTTAATCTTTTAAGTAAAGTTTTTCCATTACAATGTCCTAAATGATAATAATCGCATACTTTCTCTTTATTTTTCGTTGAATTATTTCCTATTAAATTAAGAAAAAATAAATCGGTAGATGTTAAATCCCCCACATTTTGGCTATCGTAGGTAATCATATTACTTAAAGCATTTAAAACTTCTTCTTTACTAGCTTCAGCAACGCCAACTTTATGGTGTTTTATCGCATATTTTTTTCTTACGAAAGCATGCTTGCATCTATTTAATTTGCTAGAAATTTCGTTTCTAATTCTTTCTCCTGGATAATCAGGGTCAGTTAAAATAATAATGCCTCTTTCATTTTCTAATGTTTTTAAATATTCAATATCAAAACCATCGATGGCTGAACCATTACAAGTTAATATATCAGCATCTAAAAACGTTTCTAAAAACTGTTTATCTGATTTACCTTCAACTACTATAACTTCTTTAATCTTTCTCATAAATGGAACACTTTCATTGCGTTTTGATAAGTAACACGGGCAACTTCTTCAAAAGGCATATTTTTAATGTTAGCAATTTCGTTAACGACAAATCTTACATAATCTGGTTGGTTGGTTTTTCCTCTATAGGGAACAGGAGTTAAATAAGGATCATCGGTTTCTACTAAAAGCTTATCTATAGGGCAATGATAAGCGACCTCCTTACATACTTTTGCGTTTTTAAAAGTTACTACTCCTGAAAGAGAAATATAAGCATTAAGTGATAAAAATCTTTCCATCATTTCTTTGCTTCCGCTATAACAATGCAAAATAATACCATCTAATTTCTGGCAATATTTTTTTAATAAATTATAGGTATCTTCATATGCATCGCGACAATGAATAACTACAGGTTTTTTATAATTGCAAGCGATTTGTAGTTGCTTTTCAAACAATTCAAGTTGTCTTTCTTTATTATCTTTACCATAATAATAATCTAAACCAATTTCTCCAATAGCTATACATTTTTCATCATTAAATAGTTCTACAAATGGTGAAAAATCTCCATCAAAAGAAGATATTTCTTCAGGTTGAAGACCAGCTATTGCATAGATGCATTCATGTTTTCTTGCAAGTAATATCGCTTCTTTAGAAGATGATAAATCGTAACCTACAGCAGCGATTTTATTTACATTATTTATTAAGCATTGGTCGATTAAATAATCGATTTCATCTTTCCTATCATTGATGTGTGAATGTGTATTAAATATCATAATTATTTACCTAAACAAAACTTAGAAAAAACATTATCCATCAAGCCATCTTTATTGCTTTTTCCAAGTATTTCATTAATGCAATTATAAGCGTTTGTTAAATCGATAGAAATAATATCGATAACTTGTCCATCAATTGCTTGTTTTTTAGCATCGAGCAAATGATTTTTAGCTTTATTTAAAAGCCCTAATTGACGAGCATTAAATAACAATGGTTCATTATTATATGTATAATCTTTAAATGATTGTAAAATTTTATCTTCAAGTTGTTTTATATCGTTGTTGATTGTAGAAATATAAACGGCATCTTTTAAATGAAACATCAAAGGTTTATCAGATTTGTTGATAACAATTATTCTATTATAATCTTTTGTTTTTAAAAGGATATCTTCGTCTTCTTTACTAAAAGGTAGGCTTCCATCAAATAAGCATAATACTAAGGAAGCATTATTTAATGATTTTAAAGCCTTATTGATTCCTATTTGTTCAATTTTATCATTTGAATCATGTATTCCTGCTGTATCGATAAGATTTAAGGTTAAGCCATTTAATTCAACTTTTCCTTCTACGATATCGCGAGTTGTTCCAGCAATGCTTGTAACGATAGCTTTATCTTCTTTTAACATAGTGTTTAATAAAGAAGATTTACCGACATTTGGCTTTCCAATAATTACTGTATTGATGCCATCTTTAATTATTTGTCCTTTTTTTGTATCGCTAATAACTTCATCAAGTTTATCGATAAAATTATTGATAAATGGCAACACACTATCGTAGCGCAATTGCTCCACATCATCATATTCAGGATAATCAATATTGACTTCGATTTGCGATAAAACATCTAAAAGATCATTTGCTAAACTTGTAACATAGTCACTAGTTGCTCCTTTTAAACCTGATAGAGCAAGGTTTATTGACTGTTTGCTATTGGCATTGATTAAGTCGTTTATTGCTTCAGCATTAACTAAATCAAGTTTATTAAATAAGAAAGCTCTTTTAGAAAACTCACCATTTTCTGCCATACGAGCGCCATGGGAAATAAATAATTCAATAATATTAGAAACGATATATAAATTACCATGGCATGATATTTCTACCATATCTTCGCCGGTAAAAGATGAAGGACCATAATAATAAGCTATCATTACTTCATCTATTATTTCCTCGTTGTTTTTAATAAAGCCATAATATACTTTTTGATGTTTTTTTTCTTTCTTATTTGAAAACACTTTATTAGTTATTTCAAATGCTTTATTGCCACTAACTCTAATAACTGCTATAGCAGATTTACTAGCGCCACTGCATAAAGCAATAATAGTATCATTTAAGGAATTCATAATATACATCCCCTTTTTCATATATTGCTATTATACTAATTTTTTGATAAAAATTAAATAGTAATACAAGTTAATAAACTAAAATATCGTATTTGTGTTATTTTACACGAAAAAAAGAAAAAAAGAGTTGTTTTATCAAAAAAGCATATTATAATATAGTTGTCTTCAGGGTCAGGTGAAATTCCTAACCGGTGGTAAAGCCCACGAGCGTTATGCATGAACTAGTGAAATTCTAGTGCCGATAGTATAGTCTAGATGAAAGAAGCAAAAAAATTTTAAGCGTAAAATACTCCTGAAGCCCTAGGAGTATTTTTTTTTGGAGGAAATATGAAATCACATAATTTATCAAAAAAGATTTGCCTTACAGCAATGTTTGCTGCTCTTGCCTATGTTTTAGCATTAATCGCCCATTTTTTACATTTAAGTATCTTTCCATCAGTATCTTTTTTAACTTATGATCCTAAAGATATTATCATTTGTATTGGTGGTTTAATTATGGGGCCAATATCTGCTTTATGTATTTCTGTTGTAGTTTCATTTATTGAAATGATTACCATTTCAACAACTGGTTTTTATGGTTTTGTTATGAATATATTTTCAACATGTGCATTTGTAATACCTACAACTTTAATTTATAAATATAAAAGAAATTTTAAAGGTGCTATCTTATCATTAGTTGT
>JALEMY010000007.1 GCA_022767485.1 Erysipelotrichaceae bacterium | reverse complement strand
TCAAACGTATTTTATATGGAAGATGTAATTTAGTCAATCTATTTAAAAAATGTTTTTCAATTTTTTCTCTTAATCCTTCCAATAATATATTTGAATTATTAAATTTTTATAGTTCTATACCCAATAAAGCGTAAGAACCTTTTAAAGATTATGCTTTTTTTATTGTTGTTTATTATAAAACATTATTTAATAGCCTTTTTTAAGATTAACTTTATCTCTTTCATAACCTGTCAATAAATGTGAAATGACATTTTCGGTTGAATCTAAAACATAACGTTTATGACCTATATCAATTTTCATTGCTTGATGAGGTGACATAATAATATTATCAAGTTGCCAAAGAGGGATAGTATCACTACATGGATATACTCCATTTTCTTTTGCTTTATGCTTCCAAGTATCGATGGCTGCACCATATAATATGTTGTTTTTTAAAGCGTCATATAAAGCTTTTTCATCAATACAATTACCTCTACCAACATTGACTAAATATTTTCCTTTCATTAAGCTAAAAGTATGTTCATTAAACATATTATCTGTTTCTTTAGTTTTTGGTAAAGAAACAATGATCATATCGCTAGCGTTAATTAAATCCTTCAATGATAAGATTTCTTTATTTTTATATGTTACATTGATTTTCTCATACATTTTTATGTCATCATGTCTTTTAATCGTATATGTTTCTATATTGTTTCTTACGAGTAAATCATTTATTTTTCTACCAATATTACCAAATCCTAAAAGGCCAATTCTCATATCTTCTATGGATTTCCAATATGGTCTTGAATAATCATACCAAATTCCTTTTCTCATTTTTTTATCAAATTCGGCAATACGACATGAAAGCGTAGTTGCTAAAGCAAAAGCATATTTAGCAATAATACTAGCATCGATATGAGAATTAAATAATGAAATATTTTGTTTATCCATCATTTCTAAAGGAAAATCATCTACTCCTGTTTTATATGCAAAGATTGCCTTCAATCTATCGTTAGTTTCTAATTGTTTTTCACTTAAACGTTTGCCAATTAAGATGTCATATCCTTTTAAGCTATCAACCACTTTATTTGTAATTGTTACATTAGCAAAATATGATAAATCATTTTTCATAGTTTTAAATTCTTGATCAATTTTATCAACAGTTAATAAGATATTGGTGTTGTCTCTATGATATTTTAATGTTTTTAAAAGGCTATTTAAATTATCACCATTTGCATTAAAATAATCGCCTTTAACTTGATGTTTTAAAACGAATAAGTCATTTGCAAAGTGTAAAGTTTTACTTAAATTATTAAAACCATTTTTTAATAAACCATATAAAATACCAGCATCAAAGGCATCCCCACCACCGATTGATTCAATTACAGGAAACAATATTCTATGTGTAGAAGTGACTATTTTATTTTTAGTTAATATATATGATTTAAACCAATTGAACTCATTGGATGGTTTTTCACGATTTCTTATGACTAGCATTTTGCTATTTTCATATTTTTCAAAGAACCATTTTTGAATATCACTTAGTTGTTTTTTATTTAATAACGTTGTTGATGAATAATCGTCAATGAAAGGTTTATAATCTAAAAAAGTATTTAAATCTAATGAATTTAGCAAGAAAATGTCGACGTATTTAAGAACATCTTCTATGACATTTTTAAAACCATCTTTTGCTTTTTCTTTTATATCGCTTAATGATGATTTACAATTTTTTTTGATTTTATCTTCCCACATTGAAGGTCGATAATTGAAATCAAAGCTAACTAAAATGCCTCTTTTCTTTGCTTCTTTTACGAAACTAAAAGCATTTTTCCAGGCATTTCCTTCTTTTCCTTTATCTAATGACAAGCTAATTCCTGATAAATGAAATATATAAACATCTTTAAAGAAAGCATCAAAATCAAAATCTTTTAAATCCCAGTGATTAATTGAAGATCCTTCACGATAAAATTTTGTTTTTTCATTTCTTTTTAAATCTTTATTATCAAGAAAATAATACTCTCCTAAATGATGATTATTAAAAGATATAAAAGATGTATCTACCCCAAAGCGATTAAATTCATTTAAAGCATTTTGTGAACACTTTCCACTTTCTTTAAATGAAGAAGCATATCTTGTAATAACATTTAATGATGAAAGATTTATTAATACATTTCCTTCAGTTCCACCATATGTATCAACTATCTGAGGAAATCTTTTTAAATTATCCTTTAAACTACTTGTTATTTCATCACGATTAGCGCAATTGCTAACGGTGTGTTTTACCATAAATTCACCATATCCTGCAATAACTTTATTCATCTGCTACACCAACCTTTTTCATATAATTATCTTGAAAAATTTCTAAATACGATAATGTTGCTAAAAGACCTTCACCACATTCTTTTACGATAGCTTTTTTACTAGTATATAATTTAGTAGGATTTTTACCTTTTTTAAAACGAGGCTTAAATCTTCTTTGAACTTTTATTGTTCCTTTAGGTAAATAAAGCTGATAATAATAATCAAGTTTTATTTGTTCAAATGGGATAAAATAATAATCGCCAGTTAATTTATCATCTTTTAATGGAACTCTTTTATTTTCATTATCTTTTTCATATGCTTCATTATAGGCTAATTCATGAGGTTTAATAATATCTTTTTTAAAGTTATATGGCTTATTGCTATTTTTAATAACCTCACCTAATGAGGCATATTTTTGCATATCTAATGCTGCATCTTTGGCATTTTTTTTAAGTTTGATACAAAAGTACATATTAGGTTTTCCACCTTCAAGCAAATCTCTTGCAAGCCCTAAAAAAGAAGATGAGAAAGTAAAACTATCATAGTCTTCATTTTCAATAAAACTATAATTCTCTTTCAATGATTTTTTAATTCTTTCTACGATTTTATTGTTTAAATCAAAAGATGGATCTTTTAAACTTTTTCCTTCTTCAATAATATCATCAGCCTTTAAAGCTAATGAAATAGTTGGACCAAATTTATCACGCCATGTGGATTTACTTAAATCTCTTTTTTCTAACAAAACGTAATTATCACTAGATAAAATAACGCCTGTGATACCGATATGATTAGCAAATTTAGACTTATTAAGTGGTGTTAATTTAGATTTATATTCATACATTTTTCTTAAAGTGACACCATCTATATCATAATCCATTGCTCGATTGGTAATTAACATATCAAAGTATGTAGTTCTTTGTGTTGTTAACGATAAAATGTGATCATTATCAAATGAAAAATCATTTAAACGAATGGTTTTATTATTTTTTCCAGCACTATGTGCACCTAGTAACTTTTGACGATTATTTCCAATAAAATCATCGACTTTAAAAGTATCAACTATATCATCTTTGATATGAAGTAATGTGTTTTGCTTTAAATTAGTATACATATTGACATTAGCAATGTTTACAAAACCACCATTGTTATAACCTTTTTGGAATATTTCTATTGCTAATCGTTCTTTTTCATAATCTTTTGTATATTGTGATTTGGATTCAGGCTTTATCTTATTGGCGTTTTTATTAACGATATGGTGAAGTTGCATTAAATCACCTTCTGCATGTGAAAAATAATTGTCATTTGTGTTTATATTGATAACTGGATGGGAACTTTTTCCAACATTATCAAAGCTATTTTTATCTTTACTCATAGCAACATAACTTCTAATGATCTTATGGTGATTGCTTTCAGTTTTTGTTTCTTCTTCATTAATTGATTTTTTATATTTATTAATAAGTGATTTGATTAAGTATATAATTTGCGCTAATGTTGCGGAAATTGAAAAGACACTAGTAGTGTATGAAGATAATTTTGTAATGACATCAATACTAATTTGTGATAGTGAAGTGGTATTTAACCAATTAGTAAAATAATAATTAGCAACATAAAGTAAAATTGATAGAAAGAATAAAATTATAAGTGTTGAAAATTTATGTTTACTAATGTAGTTTTTAAATCTTTTTGAAAATTTTATTATATTCATAATAATACCCTCCTTTTTAATTATGACAACAATTTTCACTAATTGCAATTATTTATTGTTGCATTTAAAAGGGTTTAAAATACATTATAGTAAGAAAATTAAGAAAGGAAAGGAAAATGTTTGAAATAAAACCAACCGATAAAAACACTTGATAAAAAAAGAAATAAAGCAATTAAATTGCTTATTGATGTTTAAATGCAAGAAAACTTATAGTCATCGATAATATCGAATTATACGTTAAAATTTGTAGGGAAAGTAAAGATGAAACAAAGAAAATAAATGAAAAAATTGAACATGAAATGAAATTATTTTAAAGTGTATTTTTTTTACTATAAATGTAATTTTTTCTTGAATATAAATGTTTTTTTTGTTATGATTTTTTATATGAAAACTTATATATTTATTATTTTAGGGATAATCCTAATTATTGTTCTTCTTTATATTTTTATTTCTATGTATCTTACAAAATTTTTATCGTATCCAAAAAAACACGATAATCAGTGGGCCTTAAACTTTGACATAGAAAAAGGTTTAATTCCTAAAGATATGTCTTATTTAAAAAGGCAAGAAATTAAAATTGTAGCAAGAGATGGCCAAATAATTGAGGGGGACTTTTCACCTCATGAAAATCAAAAAGGAATTATTATTTTAGCTCATGGTTACACATGGACTAGAGAAGGCTGCTTAAAATATGCTCAGTTTTTATATAAACATGGATATTCAATCTTTTTATTTGATGAAAGAAGTCATGGAAAAAGCAAATATGAATATACGACAATGGGTTATCTTGAAAGCAAAGACATTTGTGATATTGTTGCTTATTTAAGAAAAGTTTATGGCGAAGAAGTAGTTATTGGTTTACATGGCGAAAGCATGGGGGCAGCTTCAGTAATGATGGCTCTTGGACAAAATATAAACGTACAATTTGCTATTGAAGATTGTGGTTATGCTTCATTGAAAGAATTGATTAAATATAAATTAAAATGCATGCACTTGCCTGTTATTTTTTGCTATGGCTCAAATTTCTTTTTAAAAAGATTCGAAAAATATCATTTAGAAGACGTAAATCCTGCAGATGAAGCTAGTAAAAGTAATATTCCATTGCTTATTATTCATGGAAATGAGGACGATTTTGTCCCATTTAAAGATAGTAAAGTAATTTACGAAAAAAATAAAAATCATGCCACTTTATATGTTGCAAATGGCGCAAAACACGCTCAATCATATGAAGTAGATCCTTTGCAATATGAAAAAGTTGTCATTGATTTTATTAATAAAGCAATAAATAAGGAGTAATTAAAATGGTAGAAAAAACATCTGAAAAAAAAGTAAAAACCTCATCGGCATTGTGGCTTGGAGCAGCTAATGCTTCAACGGGATTATTAGTAGCTTTTGCTGAAGGAGCAGCATTTCAATATTTATTTGTCAATAAATTAGGCCTTGATGTAAAATTAAATGTGATAGTATGGCTTTTATTTGGCATTTGGAATGCAATAAATGACCCATTATATGGTTTTATTTCAGATAGGACAAAATCTAAACTTGGAAGAAGAATTCCTTGGATTCGTTATGGAGCACCACTTATGGCTATCGTTTATGCTCTTATGTGGCTTCCATCGCTTCAAGGTGCAGGTGTTTCTCAAGGCTTATTGTTTTGCCAAGAACTATTAGGTTTATTTTTATATGATATATTATATACAGCAATTGCTTCAGCTATTTATGTAATGCCATATGAAATGGCGGTTACTAATAAAGCAAGAAATAAGATTTTTTTATTCAATATTTTATTTTCATTAATTAACTTTGGCGCACCGATGGTTTTAAATTCACAACTTGATAAATTAATCGAATATCATTCTGATATTTTTCCTCTTATTATGGCTTTAATGGGAATTGTTTGTGGAGCGATTGTTTTTGCATCAACATTCTTTTATAAAGAAAATGGCTATACAAAAACAGAAAAACAACCAAAATTTCTCGATGGTTTAAAAATGTGTGTAAAAAATAAAGCGTTTTTAGTTTTTGAAGTTATTTCCTGGACGGTTATTTTTGCTCAAAGTGCTTTAATGGTAGGTTTAACATATGTTTCATCAATGTGGGCAGATGGCTCATCAATTGCTGCAAGTAAAGGCTGGATTGGTGGTAGTTCAATATTAATTTTATATTTAGCTTTAGCTTTAGGTCTATTAATTGGTGTCATATTTTTTGCTTCATTTAGAGAAAAAATAGGATTGAAAATTGAAATGCTTATATTATGTGGAGTTATGGGTAGTGGTTGTATTTTAGGCTCATTTTTAGGACAATACTTTTATGCATGTGTTATCACTTTCTTTTGTTGTGGTATAGGACTTGCTGGTGGTTTATATTTAATTCCAATGATGAATGGTGATGTAATTGATAAAGATGAAATTGATAATAATGCGAGAAGAGAGGGCGTTTATGCCGGTATCAATTCACTTATTACCAAGCCGGCTGGTAGTATTGCTAACGCTTTATTTCCATTAATGTTAACTGGTTTGTTTGGTTTTGATAAAACGATAAAGAAAATAGAAATAGATAGTATTACTAATAAAGAAATTGAAGTAATAGACTATGCTGCACAAACGTTGCAGACAAAAGAAGGATTATTTATTTGCTGGTTTTTAATTACTGGTATCTTGCTTCTTATTTGTTTTATTGTAATGTGGTTATATCCACTTCATGGAAAGAAATGGAATCAAGATAAAGAACAACTAGCTAAAAAACATGAAGAAAAAGAAAAAGAATACGAAAGAGAAATTTTAAACGAAGTAAATTAATAGTTGATAAAGGAAGGTAAAAAATAATGCTACCTTTCTTTTTTTAAAAATAAAATAACTATTTTGTAAAAAAAGACAATGGATTTATCATCTGAAGTTGTAATATTAATGTAGACACATATAAACTATCAACATTTATATTAAAACTTTAATAAATAAATTCTAAAATCCTTTATTGCAAAAACAGTGTAATATGAACTTTCGTTTGTAGTAGCAAAAATGTAGATTAGTTGCTTTGGAAATAATTCGATTATCAATAAAGCTATAAGGCCAATTGTTACCTCATAAATAAGAAGTTTTTTAAATATTTCTTTGACTCTTGCTTTTTTATTACAACCAATATTATATCCAACAAGAGAAATTAAGCCTGCTGCCATTTTGAAAGTTATAAAATGTTAAAATAATCTGATAAGAGATAAAAAACATCTTTAAAGAATTTATTAAATTGTATATAATTTTTATTATAAAGCGGGGGGATAAGATATGATTTTATGTGTTGGAGAAATTCTTGTAGATATGATTCAAAAAGATGCATCAACTTATAAATGTTTCGTTGGTGGAGCACCATTTAATGTAAGTGCTAATATAGCTCTTCTTGGTGGGGATACTACTTTTTGTGGCATGGTTGGTAATGATGTAATGGGCAAATTTTGCATAGATGAAGCAAAAAAAATTCCTTCATTAAATACTATGATAAAAACAAATAACAGTTATAACACTACATTAGCTTTTGTAAATATTATTGATGGCGAAAGAAGTTTTTCATTTTATCGTAAAAAAACTGCAGATTATCTTCTTGATGATAAAATTATTGATGATGCGATTTTTTCTCAATCTAAAATTATTCATATCGGTTCATTAATGTTAAATAAAAAAAAGGGGAATTTATTTGTAGATTCATTGATTAATAAAGCTAAAAATCATAATAAACTCGTAAGCTTTGATATCAATTATCGCGAAGATATATTTAAAAAAGGTACTGCTTCTTTTAATAACTTACTTTATGTTGCAAAAAAAGTTGATATATTAAAATTATCTTGTGATGAAGTATCTTTATTTTCCTTTCTTGCTATAGATGAGGCAATAAGAAGTGTTTTTTCTTCTTCACAAATGGTTTTTGTAACATTTAGTGATAAGGGTAGCAAATTATATTATCATAACAAAATATATTTCATGCCAAATGAAATAACTTTTAAACCACTTGATTCAACTGGAGCAGGAGATAGTTATTTTGCAATGATTTTAACTTGTTTAGATAAACTAGATATAAATGTTATTAGTGACGATGATATATATTTAATGCTTAAGAAAGCAAATTTAGCTGGTGGTCTTGCAACGCAACATTTAGGAGCTATCGATGTATCATATAATATCGATAAAGTGTTAACATATTTAAAAAATGAATAATTTGATTAAAGCTAGAAATTATATATCATCGCAAAGAAAAAATATTAATTTAGAAAATAGAGACCACTATCATTTTACACCAAAAATCGGCTGGATTAATGATCCTAATGGATTATCTTATTTTTCTAATTATTTTCATATGTTTTATCAATATAATCCCTATTCTACAAATTGGGATAGGATGCATTGGGGACATGCTACTTCTAAAGATTTTGTTATTTTTAAAGAAGAAAAAGTTGCTATTGCACCAAGTGAAAAATACGATTTAGGTGGTGGAATTTTTTCTGGTTCTGCTATCGTAAAAGATAATATTTTACAGGCATATTATACTGGTGTTTCATTAAATGAAAAACAAACACAAAATTTGGCTTTTTATAATGGTGATTATTTTATAAAATACGAAAACAATCCAATAATCGACCAAGATTTATTACCCAAAGAATATGATGTTTCAAATTTTAGAGATCCTTATGTTGTATTTAAAAATAATAAATATTAAACATTTAAATTAAGAGATAAAAAAATATATATGAAGTAGTAAATCATTTTAAAATTAAATATTTTTTTAAACGCTATCTTTTCTTTAAAAAAAGCATTAGTGAAATAGAAAAAAATCACGAAATTGCTGATAAATACTATAGAATTAAAAAAGAAGAAATCACGTGATTTCCTCTTTTTTAATTATTGCATTTTTTTTAAAAATAATATAAACAAATAAAGATAAAAAGATAGGAATTATAAAAATAAGCGTATATACTAATGGTTGTGAATATATAGGAGCAGGATTATTCATTCCATCGTATTTAATTATCGATAATAAGCATAAAACAATATATGATAATGCTAAAAACAATGACAAAGAAAAGGATAAATTTTTAATTATTTTATTGATGTTTTTCTTAAAATTTACTTTCAATAATTTGTAAGTAATACAATAAGAAGCAATAAATAAACAATAATAAACTATTTCATAGTTATAAATTACTACTTTAGTGTTTTGCTCAAAATAAATAAGTGTAGGTATTATGGCTAAAGCTGAAGAAACGAAACAATAAAGAAGTTGCTTATTAATTAATGGTGTTAATAATCCTAAAATTATAAAAGAAATTGGTCCTATAAATAAATTATAAGCCATAACGCTTGTTGGATCTAATAAGAACATGATATGAGGAATTAATATGGCAATTAGTGAATAAATTAGAAAAGATAAAATGTTTTGTAAATAATAAAGATATTTGCTTTTCTTATACTTATCATCATCATTAATCAATTCATCAATAGAAATATTTAATAATTTAGATAAGTCTTTGATAGTTTCAATGCTTGGATATCCATTATCATTTTCCCATTTGCTGACTGCATTTCTACTTACAAATAATTTATCTGCTAATTCTTCTTGTGTTAGTTTATTATCTTTTCGATATTGCTTTATTTTATCACTTAGCATATATCTCCCCCCCCTTTTACTATAAATATTAATAAATAATAAATAAAAAAGCACGACACTTTTAGTTACATTATAAATTTATATGATTTAATTGATAAAATAAACATTGTTTATTTATATGATATTTTGATATTTCCAGTAGTAGTAGATATATAACATACTCCGCCACTTTGTACACTTGGCACATTTATGATTCCAGTAGATGATGATGCCTGAAATACTTTATTTGAAAGAATTGTTCCAGTAATGTTTCCAGTTGAAGCTATAAGCTTTAATGTAATAGCATCGACATCATTTAAAATAATATTACCAGTGCTTCTTTCTAAATAGATATCATTGCTAGCTATAACATTATTTAATATGATTGATCCTGTTGTTCCATTTGATAATAAGTCATAGCATGATACATTACTTAAAGTGATTTTTCCAGTAGTAGCATTTAAAGTGATATCTTTTGAGGAATTTATATTTGTTAATGATATATTTCCAGTAGTCGTAGTGGCTTTTATAATAGCAGTAGAAGCATTGTTTATATTAATATTTCCAGTTGTTTGATTGATGGCAATTTGCTTTGTTACATTAGCATTAAAATTGACATTTCCAGTTGTTCCTGAAATTTTAACATTTTCAAATGTAAAATTATTAGGTATCATTATATTTCCAGTTTCATTGTTTATATCAAGTGAAACAAAATTATTAATAGGTAAATAAAGATTCATATTTGCTTTAGAAAAATTAATCGATATTTTTTCATACCATTTTCTTTCATCGACAACTTTAATTTTCAATGTATTGTTTTCAACGACAACATCATAAGTTAAATTAGTTTTTTCACTGCATATTACTTTGCATTCATCGCTATTATTAAATGTGACATTTATTGTTTTTACATCGATATCAATAGAAGTAAAACTTTGTTCGATTACATATGTTTTATCTTCATATGCATTTAATACTTTACTATTATTAAAAAAAGTTACTACAGTAAAAATTATGATTCCTACAAATAATAAAGCAAATGATATAAAGATATAAATGGCTGATTTTTTCATATTTTTTATCCTCTTTCTATAAATGAATATTTAATTAATAAAGTTAATTTTTTAGTTAAGACAAATGTAAACTTGATTGCTTTTTTTGAAAATAAAAGCATCAACATAAAAAGCCCTAAAGATATTAATGCAAACGAAAAAGCTAATAATGAAGTAATAAAATTACCTGTAAAGAGAGTTATAAACATTGATATCGCACATGCTATAAAAGATACAAATAGCGATAATACAATAGCTAATATAACAATAAGCAAAGTGTATATTAAAACATATAATACTAAAATAAACGTAAGAGCACATAATAAGAGTGTTATCCAAAGTGGTGAGCCTATAATAAGCAAAACAATTTCCCATACACGCAAATTACTAGGTTTTTTAATTTTCTCTTTAACAAGTTTTTTAAATGATGTTTCACTTAGTATTTGCTTAACAACATCATCTATTGAACCTATTTGTAAGATGGCTTCTTCTTCACTAATTCCATCTTCTTTTTTATCTTCAATCATCTCATCATAAAAAGCTATATGTTCTTCAATGTCATTATTAGGTAAGCCCTTTAAGCCTTTTTTTAACCCATTTAAGAATGCTTCTTTAGTCATTATTTTCATCCCCTTTTGTTATAAAACGATAAATAGACATCATCTCATCCCATTGCTCTTTAAAGTTTTCAATTTGCTTTAATCCCTTATTTGTTATGTGATAATATTTACGAATTCTACCTTCATGTTCAACACTTTTTACAGTTAACATTTCACTTATTTCAAGTCTTTTTAAGATAGTATATAGCGTAGATTCAGATAAGATGATATAAGGACTCATATCTTTTATTATTTTATAACCATAAGAATCTTCTTTTTTAATAGCTTTTAAAACACATACATCGAGAAGACCTCTTTTTAGTTGTGCATCCATAGTTTACCTCCTATCACGATATACAACGTAACACGAGGTATGTATAGTGTCAATTAATTTTTTATTAAAAAACATTAATAAAGATGATTTATTCTTATTTAAATCATATATGAAAATAGACTTTTCCACGATAGTTTTTATTAATTAATTGTATATTTAATAATAATATGATAAACTTTTTTTGATATGAATGGAGATGAAAATATGGGAAGACATGGCGGAGGCTCTAGTAGTGGAGGGTCACATGGAAGTAGTAGTGGTGGAAGTAGTAGATCATCAAGTAGTGGAAGTTCTACGAGAACATCAACAAAAGCCCCTTTTTTAGGTTGTTATAATCGTTCATATTATGATAGACATGGAAGATATCATACTTATTACACTTCTGATAAAGATTTTGGAACAGGTAAAGGATGGAGTAAAGGAATTATCTTTGCTTTGATTTTTATAACGATTCATATGTTTTTAATGGTCGGCGCTTTCCTTAGTTCTATTATAAATATAGGTCATAAAATTAATGGTGATGCTTCTCGTATTGAAATTATCGATAATATCAATATAATGACCATACAAGAAGAAAATGAAGTTATGGAAGTATTAGAAAAAGTCTATGAAAAATCAGGTATGCCAGTTAGTGTATATACAGCAAATTATGATTGGAAAAATCATTATGATAGTATTGAGATTTATTCAGAAGCACTATATTATCAAATGGGACTTGATGAAGATTCTATGATTATTGTATTTACTTGCAAGCAAGAGGAATCACTTTTAGATTTTGAATATGATATGTATTGTGGCGACAATACGATAAAATGTTTTTCTGATGAAACATTTGATAAATTGTTGGACAATTTTTATAAATCATTATTAAATAGTAATTTATCTAATGCTCTAATTTATTCTTGGAATTTAGTAATGGATGATTTAGCTTCAACTTCAATAAATTATTCACGAATTGGTATAATTGTATTTCTTTTAGGGTTTTATAGTATTTTTTACGTAGTATTATTGCAAGGAGTAAAAAATAAAAATCAAGCGTATGAGTATTTTAAAGATAATCCAGATAAATTGGATTATAACACTATGAAAACATTAGCGATTTGTCCAAATTGTAAAGCAAATAATACTAATAACGATGAGATTTGCCCATATTGTGGAACTTCACTGATTATTAAATAAAAGCAAACAATAAATATAATTGTAAAAAATAATCTAATGATACATATTAAAAAGGCTAGCTTTAATAAGCTAGCCTTAATATTATTTGCTATTACAACAACATTTCTTTTCTTTTTCAATATCTCTTTTAATTTTTTTTATCATTCTTTTACTTTTCATAGCACAACAAGAACATTCATCAGGTGGCTTATGTGTTATTTTGTTATATATTTGCTTTATAAATACAAAACAAACAAATGACACAATTACAATTATTAATAATATTTCATAGAATTCCATAATTAGCTATTCTCCTTTATACATCCAATGAGATAAGAGTTGTCATACCTTCAAAATATAACAATATACCTGTAACAAGTATTGATAATTATGCATTTAGAGACTACAGTTCGTTAACGAGTATAGTTGTATGTATTAATGACATAGTATACGATTCGAGAAACAATTGCGATACATTTATTGAAAATGCAACAAACACTTTAATATGAGGTTGTAATAACACTACAATTAAAGATAGTATAAAAGGTGTTGGAATTATGCATTTGAAGGATGTATTTCATTAAAAATATTTTTATAAAGTAGCAAGACTGCTAGATGAATGATATAGATATGTGCAATTCGCGACATTTCCCATGAAATTTATAGTTGCAAAAGTTGAATTATACATAGCGCCTAAAAATATTAGTGAACTTTAGAAAAAAACTTTTATAGTAAAGGCTTTATTATTTTAAAGTCATATAGAATGAATTCTAGCCTTAGCTATGTCAAAATACTTTTTTTCTTTTTCAATGCCTACAAAGTTTCTATTTAGTTTTTTTGCAATATATCCAGTGGTACCACTTCCCATAAAAGGATCAAGTATTACATCTTTTCCATTAGTAGAAGATATTATAATTCTTTCTAATAAACATTCAGGTTTTTGAGTAGGATGATATCCAAATTTCTTTTCATTCATTTGAACTGCAGGCAAATTCCATACATCATGCATTTCTTCATTATCCACTTTAAACATTTCAGTATAATTAAATGTTTTATTTTTGCCTTTACTAGCCCATATTATAAATTCATAAGAAAACTTAAATTTGTTTTTATAGATTAATGGTGGTGGATCTATTTTGTGCCAAATAATAATATTAATGATTTTAAATCCTATTTTTTTCATTTGTTCTTGAACATCGAAAATATTATGTTGAGTACCACTAACCCAAATAGTTCCTCCATCTTTTAATAACCTATAGCATTCATTTAGCCACTCATAATTAAATCTACTAATATCCTCATAGTTAGAAGCTTTATCCCACTCACCTTTATTAACAGATACAACTTTACCACTATGAATAGATAATCCACCATTAGATAAGAAATATGGTGGGTCTGCAAATACCATATCAACCTTATTAGAAGGCAGCGATTTCATTACTTTTATGCAATCATCGTTATATATCATAAAAAAGAGTCCTCCTATTATTTTATTAGTGAAAAAAATGAATTTTTCCTAAAAAATTTTACGAGAACTTATTTTACATTTATAAAATAAATATAATTTCTTTATTTTTAATTGTTAAATTGTCTATAATCCTATTTCATATAATGGCAATACATAGAAAAAATACTTGCAACCATGCCTTAATATATAGTCTTTTACATCCGAATATTGTTCTTTTTCAAAAAACGAATTCAAAATATAAAAATATTCTACATTTATACCTTTACATAAAAACATTTTTTCATATTCTTCTCTCTTAAAATCACATGTTTGTAATTTTTCGTCTACTGAACCAGCAACTGATTGCCACTTCTTCTCAATAATATAAATAGTATTATTTATCACATTAAAAAATGCTTCATCAGGTAATAATTGCTTAGAAATATAATTTTTCCATCCCAAATTTGATAAATGTTTAAAAAAACCATAAATTTTTGCTTTTGGCAAATTATATCCTACCAGATTTCCATTAGAATCAACAACACTATTGTCATAGTTGCTAACATTATATCCATTCTGTTCTAACGCGTTTTTTAATTCTATGTCTTGTTCAAACTGTAATCCATGCAAATTAGTATTTGCTCCTCCTCCATAAATGTTTATCGGCATTTTATCCCTCCTTTCTAAAAAATTATATAACTTTTATGTAATTGAACCATTAAATTAATTATTGAAATTTTCGTATTTAAAATAATATAAAAAAGTCCTCATAATATTTAATTAGTAAAAAAAAATGAATTTTTCCTAAAAAAATTTTGAGAACTTCTTTTATATTTATTACATAAATATAACTTTTTTTATACTTTTACAGGGTTTAGAAGTTTTTCTAAAGCACCTTCATCTAAATCTTTAAGATTGTAAATTGTGTCTAAAACATCAAAAGTTTCTTCCAAATTATGTTTTGCAGTATTCCAACCAACACCATCAGTAAACCAAACAAATGTGAATCCTTCAACTTGCTTTGATTCAATGGCTAAGTTTTTATAGCTTCTAGACGTTTCATTTAATTTAGAACCACTACTTCCATAAAAATTACATTCACATGCATAAACATGATTATTAACATACATAACAAAATCAAATCTCTTTTCTGTTTTTCCTTGATTGCTAATACAATTTAAATCCAAATTAAACTTTTCTTCAATTTCCGATTTAGTCATTTCTTTAAAATAAGAAACACCTTTTACTAATCCATATTTAACTAAATATGATTCAACTAAATCTTCCATTGCATCACCAGTTCTATTTTTTCTTCCATTAGTATCCATGCCAACTTCTACACCAGTTACATAATCAACTAAATTATTGATGATGTGTTTTTCCAGCAAATCAAATAGCCCTGTTTCTCTCATGAATTTAGTATATTCTTCGATTGTATAATTTGGTTTATTAAAATTAAATAAGAATTCACCTTCAGCATCAGTAATCTTAATTTCCTTTTCTCTTTTAGCTAATAATATAGGTACTACTTTTAAAGTTTTTGGATATTCTTTAAGCAATTGTTTAAATTCATTTTCAATATTTCTAGAACCAATTAATGAATTTAAAATATTTAACTCAACTTTAATAGATTCAACATTACTATATACTTTTTCAAAATCAGTATAATATCTCCAAGTAGCGATACTATCTCTCATTGTGGATAACCATTCGTTAAAATTTCTTTTCATTTTTTATTTCTCCCCATTTTGAACTCTTTCTCTTAAATCACAAAGTTTTTCACCTTTATATGTGAAATAGTGAGGACCAGCGACGCTATAATCGATATTCAACAAAAGTTTTGCTAATGCAGATAAAGAATATTCTTCATTATTATAAATAACTTTCTTTTCGTTTTTAACATAACATTTTTGGTTTTTATCATA
>JALEMY010000145.1 GCA_022767485.1 Erysipelotrichaceae bacterium | reverse complement strand
AACATTCGCTTGATAGTTTCTTAAAACCATAGCCATTTCAAAAGTTTTTCCACTCGTTGATGATTTAAAAAATTTTGTATCTAGACAAATACCTGACAATAAGAAATTAGCTATTTTATCGCTAACATTCACTTTGTTTTGTTGATAATAAATTAGTTCTGTTACCAATTCAGAAGCTGAACTAGATTGAGGTTCATGATATTGGAAAACAGGGTTTTCAATAAATGTATCGCCTTTTCTATGATGATCAATCACACAAAAATCTTTACATTTTTCAATCAAGCGTGGTTGAAGTGTTGATTCAATTCGATGGGTATCAACAACTATAACGAGTGTTTGATCACTAGCAATTTGTAAGGCTTTAGCTGGTGTGATTGTGTTTTCTGCAATTTCAGATGAAGAAAAATCTTGTCTGAAGGCATTTTTAGTTTGCGTTTCTACTAAATCATCTTCATAGACAAAAAATGATTTTGCTTTTAATGATTTACAAATAGCTAATACTCCAAGGGAAGCACCAAGAGCATCAAAGTCCATATTTTTATGGCCCATAATGATGACATTTTTACATGACTTGATTAAATTTGCTAATGAAGTTGCAAGTACTCTTCCTCTAACATGTGAACGTGTTTGCTTGATTTCATTTTTAGCACCATAATATTCTAAAGGCTTTCCAAAGTGATTTATAACTACTTGGTCACCACCACGAGATAAAGCCATATTTAAAGCCATATATGATAATTCGCTAGTTCTTAAAATAGAAGTCGTATTTCCTTTACCAATACCGATTGAAATTGTTAATGGATTATCTTTTTCATTGGATGAATTTCTAACCTCGTCAATGATGGAAAAATTATCTTTGAGCATTTGTTGATAACTGCTTTCTTCACCGATGATTAAAAAAGAGTCATTGCCATATGAACGAATAAACAAATTATATTTTCTAGCCCAGTTCATAATTTGCTCTTTTACTTCGGTAACATATAAGACGAAGTCTGATTCACCTAAAGAAATAATGACGTCTTGATAATTATCAATAACTATATGTCCGATAAAAGTACGTTCATTTTCAATTTTGTTATTTTGAATAACTTGTGCCGAAACATCTTTTAAATATATTACTTTTAAGCCAATATTGATTTCAAGTTGGAAAGTTTTTCCGTCGATTTCAGTATAGATATCTTGTGAATCTTCTTTAACTACTAATTCGTCGAAATTTGGAATTAAGTCATATGTTTTTTGACCTAAAATGGTATCTTTTTTCAACAATGATGTTTGCGATATCCAAATGAATTCATCGATTTCGTTGTATACTAATATTACAATGTTACCAAATTCAAAAACAGGACTAACTTCATTGCCAAAAATCGATGCGATAGTAATGTCTGTTCTATTTAAATATTTTTCTACATTGCTAAAATATTTAAAGTTAATGAAAATATTTGTAAAAATAATAAGTAAAAAATAAGCAAGTAAAATGTATAAGAAATAATTTTTAATAAAGTCAATTTCAGAAAATAAAAAATAGACAACTATTAATCCAACAGCCACGATAAGTTCTATAAAAAAAGTAAATAATAAAGTTAGTTTGTCACTTTTTAGTTTCTTACGCATATAGGTCACATCCTTTAAGTAAATACATTATAACATATTATAAAAGATTTTCTTTTATAAATTTTAGGTAAATAAAGCAAAAATGATAAAACATAATAAAACAAAAATCATTATTGAGTATATTATTATGGTTTTCCATTCGCTTTTATTTGCTTTAAAAGTGCTTTCATTAATCAATTGATTAAATAATTTTAATATTTTTTCTTTTTCTTCAAAACTAATATTTGTAAATTCTAGTTTGGTTTTTTCTTCTTTAATTTTTCTTGATATTTTAACACGACTTATTCGATATGATGGATTAGCATATCTTTCATCAAGCAAAACAAGTTGATTAACAAAGGTTGATTCGCTAAGTTGATAACCATTTATAATCCAATATACTCGAGATTTAAAAAGAGAAATGTATAATATTAAAATGATAGGAAGAAGAGCGATTAATATTATACCTAAAACTAGTAGATTAGTTAACAATACTAAAATGGAAACAAGCGAACAATAAAAAACCATAATATAATATTTTTCATCGATCATATTTTTCTTTTTAAATAAAAGTAAAATGCTTAAAAAAATACGATAAGAAAATACTATAATCATCACTATTGAAAAGAATATTATTGACTTGTCATCCATATTTTTTCCCTTTAAACTTTGTGAAAACATTTTATCACATAATTCATTATTTTAAAATAATGAAGTGTATTATTTAATTGAAAATAGTTAAAAAGAGTTTATCGCTAAACAAGAGTAATAATTATTTTAAAAATAAAATATAAAAAAAACATAAAAAACATACCCAAAAAAGCAAAAATCGTTTATGATTTATTTATAATAATATTTTATATTCGGAGGCAAATATGAAAAAGAATAGTTATGCGAAATTAAATATAGCACTTAATGTGACAAATAGACATAAACCAAAAGACTTTCATGATTTAGATATGTTAAATGTAATCATCGATTTAAAAGATCAAATAGACATCAAGTTTATCAAAAATGATAAAAATGAGATTATTATTAAATGCAATAATAATTTAGTTCCAACCGATGAAAAAAATTTAGTGTACAAAGTTATTGAAAAATTTAAAAAGAACTTCAATTTATCTTTTTCTTGCATTGTTAATATTACTAAAAATATTCCTTTACAAGCAGGACTTGCTGGCGGTTCAAGTAATGCAGCAGCCACTTTAAAAATATTAAATGAACATTTTAAAACATCGATGAGTGTTTTACAACTTTGTCGTTTTCTTGAATCTTTGACTGCTGATGGTCCTTATATGGTTGTTGGCAAGCCTTGTAGAGTTCGTGGAAAAGGAGAAAAAATATCGGTATTAACAAGTAAATTTAAAGGAAAAGTGTTGCTTGTTAAACCTTTTTTGGGGTGTGATACAAAAAGCGTTTATGAAGGACTAGATTATGTAAATCTTTCTCATCCTAATATGAATAAAGTTGAAGAAGCAATCGTAAAAAACGATTATGAATTACTAGCAAAACACGTTGATAATTCATTACTATCTAGCGCTTGTAAAATAAATAATGATATAAAAGATATCATTTTAAAAATGAAAGACTGCGGCTTTGAAATAGTTTCAATGACAGGTTCTGGTAGTGCCTGCTTTGCAATGTCAAAATCATCTATACCATATAAAAAAGCTAAAAAGATGATTGCACCTGGTGACTATGAAATTTGTAAAGTTTATAAAATAATAACAAAA
>JALEMY010000128.1 GCA_022767485.1 Erysipelotrichaceae bacterium | reverse complement strand
GTTTTAAAAAAGCCGAAGATAGAGTGCCTACATCTTCAAATAAAATTGATTAAATATGGCCAATATATTAGATTATGTTCATTGGCGTGGGGATTTATCATTTAATCAATCGCATTTCAATGAAATTGATAATTTAATTTTATCTGAGATTTGCTATATTGATTTTAAAACTTCTGTTAGCAAATTTTTATCTAGCGAGCTTATTACATTAAAAGTGGCTTCAGAAAAAGTATTTGAAGTAGTACCAAAAGATGAGATGGTTTTAGGGTTAATCGTTCCTAATTCTATCGTTACATTATGCGATGAATGCAAAGATAGTAAAAGATTTGGTAGTATTTATGTTTCAAATTATATTAATCAAATATCGCAAGCAAAATCATGTCAGTTTTCTGCGATGTGTTTTCATTTATCAAATGATTTGATATACATTGCTTTTAGAGGAACAGATGATACATTGATAGGATGGAATGAAAACCTTGATATGCTTTGTAGATTTCCTGTTTTAGCACAAGCAAAAGCAGCTAAATATATCGATAAAATCGCTTCGTTATTTCCTGAAGCAAAATTTATTATTGGTGGACACTCTAAGGGTGGGAATTTAGCAACTTATGGGGCAATTTATTGTGATGATAATATTAAAAATAGAATTATTAAAGTATATAATAATGATGGCCCAGGCTTTATTAGTAAAAATATTGATGAAAAACGTTTTAATCTTATAAAAGATAAAATTATTCGTATCATTCCTAAAAGTTCTGTTGTTGGCTTATTATTTGACCCTTTTAAAGGAAAAGATATTATCGTTGATTCAACCACTAAAGGCGTATGGCAACATGATGGATTTTCTTGGATGATAGATGTTAAGAAATTTATTAAAGTCGATGAAATCACTAAAAATGCCAAGCAATTAGATGAAGCTATCACTAAAATGCTTGAAAAACTTGATGAAAATCAGCGTAAAGAATTAGCTATAGAGGTATATCAATTCATTATAGAAATGAATAAGAATACATTAACAGAAGTACAAAAAGATAGTTTTCACGTATTTAAGTACTTAAAAGCTATTTCATCTAAAAACAAAAAGGTGTTTTTAGAATTATTTTATAATTTTATCAAATGTCAACAAATATAAAAAAATAACTAGGTTTTCCTAGTTATTTTCATTTATTTCAAAACTTTTTAATGCATTACTAGTAATAAAATCAACACCCCATGAAGCATATTTATTTGCAATGTTTATATCATCAACAGTCCAAATATTGACTTTGATATTATGAGCATGAAGATTATCAATTTTTTCTTTATTAATAGAAGCATAGTGAGCATCAACATCAAGATGGTATTTAAGCAATGTTTCCATATGTTCTTCTTTATATTCACAAAGTAACCATTGCGCTTGTATGTTTTCATTTATTTCTTTAAGCATAATTAAATCTTCTAAAATAAATGAAATGAAAATTGTATTATTTAACATATCGATAGAATCGACTATTTTAATAATTTCTGCAATTTGATCTTTGCTGAATACTTGTTTTAATTCGCAGACAGCAACCTTATTATATTTTTTGCATATTTTAAAATAATCGATCATGTCAGGTATTCTTAAATCATTTCTCATATTGCCATCTAAATCGCTTAAAACAACATTTTTAACAATGTCATATGAGTTTTTTTCAACATCAAGATTAACACGATTATTGGTAACTCTTGAGGTGTTTTCATCATGAATGATAATAAAATGATTATCGTTTGTTACATGAATATCAGTTTCAATTCCATAAAATTCTTCTGTCGCTCCAGCAACACTAAAAGCTATTAAAGTGTTTTCTCTTTCCATTTTTGAAAAGCCACGGTGGGCAATCATTAATGTCTTTTTCATTTTTCTATCCTTATTTTTTAATAAATCCTTTCTATTTTTTTCATAACAATTATACAAAATTGCTTCCTAAAAGCAAAATATTTTTTGTTTTTATGCAATTAATGTATTTATTTTTAGAAATTATTGTTATATAATCTAAACAAAGGAAAGAAAAATTAGGTAAAAAATTATGAAGTTTATTGGAAAGTATAAACATTTAATAGTATCAATAATGATGGTTATAGCCTTAGCTATGTTGTTTTTGCCATGTGGTTATTATTTGACATATAACTTTATTTCATATAGGGCAAATGGCTTTCAAATTATATTTGGTTTAAAAGATGTAGAATATGT
>JALEMY010000144.1 GCA_022767485.1 Erysipelotrichaceae bacterium | reverse complement strand
GCTATAATTGAACCAATTCCTGCTGTATCAATGCCAACATAACCTAAAAATAAGATAAAAAGAATCGCTTTTAAGCCTTTTTTAATAGCGTGATAAATGACATTTGTAATTGTCCTATCGTGGTTTCTTTTCTCTAAGTTGTTTTTAACTTTTTTCGCAATAAAATTAATGATTTTAAATAAGATAAATAAACCTATTAGTCCTATTACAATTTTTACGCCAGAAGTTAAACACCACGTTAATATCTTACTAATAATAACTTCTAATTGTGTTTGTTCAGTAGCCACTTCACTTGATTCTGCAAGAAATAATAAACTATTCATATATATATTCCTCCTAATAATATAACCAATAAATAATTATACATTATGAGATATGAATTGTAAAATAAAATGATATAATTAAGATGTTTATATCTATAAGATATATTATTAAAAACATAAATAGATAAAACGTGAGGAAATAATATGGAAAAAATTTTGCAATTTGCACATTCACTTATAAAAAATCATATCAATAATGATGATATTTTCATTGATATGACTATTGGTAATGGCAAAGATACACTTTATTTATGTCAAAACTGTAAATTTGTTTATGGTTTTGATATTCAACAATTAGCATTAGACAATACAAAAAAGTTATTAAATAATAATAATCTTACTAATTATTCATTGCATCTTTTATCGCATGATTTGTTTGATGAAATTATAGATTTCAAAGTTAAAGGTTTTATTTTTAATTTGGGTTATTTACCTTGTGGAAATAAAATAATAACAACGAAAGCAAATACAACAATTTTAGCTTTAAAAAAAGCGCTTGATTATTTATTACCAAAAGGTATTATTGTAATTGTAGTTTATCCTGGACATGAAGAAGGGAAAAATGAAAAAGAAGCCATTTTAAAATATGTTAAATCATTAGACCAAAGGGATTTTGATGTGATAGTTTATTCATTTATTAATCAAATAAATAACCCACCATTTGTTATTGCAATCGAAAGGAAATAAAATATGGATATAATTATAGCAAGCAACAATTTACATAAAGTAAGCGAATATAAGGAGATTTTGTGTCCACTTGGATTCAATGTTTTTTCTTTAAAAGATGAAAATATCGAATGCGAAATTGCTGAAACAGGTAGCACTTTTAAAGAAAATTCTTTAATTAAAGCTTTAGAAATTGCAAAATACACCAATAAAATAATATTAGCTGATGATTCAGGGCTGATACTTGAAGCATTTCCTAATATTTTAGGGGTATATTCTCATAGATTTATGCCAACACTATCGTATAAAGGTAAATGTGAAGAAGTATTAAAACTTTTAAAAAATAAAAATAGAGGTGCATATTTTACGTGTGTTATTACATTAATAAACTTTAAAGATAAGCCATTATTTTTTGAAGGTATTTGTAAAGGCCATATTGGATATGATTATGTTGGTGATAATGGCTTTGGTTATGATCCGATTTTTATTCCAAATGGATATGATAAAACAATGGCTATGCTTACATCTATTGAAAAAAACAAGATATCACATCGAGGAATAGCATGTGAGAAATTAATTGAATATTTAAAAGATAACATGGAGAAATAATATGAGAATTTTATTAACTAATGATGATGGAATAAATGAAACTGGTATAAAAATAGTTGAAGAAGTTTTAAAAGAATATGGTGAAGTTTATGTGGTAGCACCAAAATATCCTCAATCTGGTAAAGCATGTTCTATCAATGCTTTTGTTGGTGTTGAAATAGAATTTATTGACGATCATCATATCGCTGTCAATGGATCACCAGTAGATTGCGTTGAAATAGCTATGAGTGTAATAAATATTAAATTTGATTTGGTAGTTTCAGGATGTAACAATGGTTTCAATCTTGCACAAGATGTTATGTATTCTGGCACTTGCGGAGCTTGTGTGCAAGCTCTTCTTTCTAAAACGAAAGCAATTGCTTTATCATGTAAAGGAAACGAATACTTTGATATAATGAAAAAAATGTTGCCAAATACCTTGAAGTTTATTTTGGAAAATAAACTTTTATCAAATCGTTACTTCTTAAACGTTAATTTTCCAGTAGTTATGTCCAACAAATATAAAATTAGTAAGATCAGTGAGCCTATATATGAAAAATATCACTATGAAATAAAAGATGGTAAATATTTCGTTTATAGAACTATATTAAATAATAAAGAAAGTATGGATGATGATACTAGTGCTATAAATAATGGTTTTATATCCATCACTCCTCTTTCACAAAATTTATTTAAAGAAAAGTACTTTAATAAAATAAAAAAAAATAAATAAATTGTATACTTTATTTGAAAATTAAGGTAATATATAAAAGAAAAAAGAGGTGGTTTATTTTATGGACGTCAATGGTAGTTCGAATATAAATACTATTTATACTTTTGGCAAAAAATGTCTATAAAATAAATATGACATTTTCTTTGCCATAAACAAAAAAATTTAAAGGAGAAGTGGCATGGAAAATGAAAAAATTCAAGAAATAAAACAATTAATTATTGATAAAAAAGCCCGTGAATTTAAAACGGCTATTGAAGATTTAGAGTATGTTGATATTGCTAATATCATCGATGAATTAGACGATGTTTATCAGGTATTAGCTTTTCGTATGTTGCCTAAAAATTGTGCTGTTGATGTTTTTTCCTATCTTCCTTTACATAGTCAAGAAGAGATTATTTCAAACATCACAGACAAGGAAATATCGACTATTATTGAAGACTTATATGTTGATGATGCGGTTGATATGCTTGATGAACTACCAGCAAGTGTTGTAAAAAAAGTTTTAAATAATGCTAAGCCTGAAACGAGAAAAGTATTAAATCAATTTTTAAACTATGCAGATTATTCTGCTGGTTCTATTATGACTTGTGAATACATTGATATTAAAAAAGATATGAGTGTTGCTCAAGCGATAAGTAAAATTAGAAAGAATGGCTTTAATAAAGAGGGCTTTTATACATGTTATGTTGTTAACGAACAAAGAGTGTTGATTGGGGTTATAACTGTTCAAACATTATTGCTATCAAAAGATGATGAAAAAGTTGAAGATTTAATGGATGATACTTTTATTTATTGTAAGACTAGTGATGATCAAGAAAGCGTTACAAAACTTCTTCAAAAGTATGACTTATTATCATTACCAGTTGTAGATAATGAAAATCGACTTGTAGGTATTATTACGATTGATGACGCTGTCGATGTAATCCAAGAAGAGGCAGAAGAAGACTTTGAAAAGATGGCTGCTATGCTTCCATCTGATAAACCAGATCTTGATATGTCGGTATTTTCACTATATAAAAATAGAATTATATGGCTTTTAATTTTAATGGTTACAGGCATGATTACTGGTAGTATTTTAAGTTCTTTTGAAGCGGCGATTTCCTCTTTACCTTTATTAGTTTCTTTTCTTCCTATGCTAAATGATACTGGTGGTAATTCAGGTTCACAAGCGGCTACGATGTGTATTCGTGGTTTAACTACTGGTGAAATCACTCCAAAACAATGGTTAAAAGTCTGGTGGAAAGAATTTAGAGTATCTTTATTGATATCAATAACTTTGGCACTATTTAATTTTGTTAGAATTTTACTTTTATCAGGCAGCGATGTATCTTATTCTTTTAGATTAAAATATGCAATTGTTGTATGTTCAACTATGGTTTTAACAATAATTGTAGCAAAATCAATTGGCGCTTTGCTTCCTCTTCTTGCTAAAAAAATTAAATTAGATCCTGCAGTATGCGCTGCACCAATGATTACCACAATCGTCGATTGTTGTACAATATTAATTTATTTTGCTATAGCATGTAGTGTTTTTCAAATAGGTTAATATTGTAATTATACCTTTCTTATTTGCATATAATAAGTTGGGTGTTGACAATGAATAAATTAGATGAATTTAAAGTTTTTATAAAAGATAAACCATATCTTGCAAACAAGGTAAAAGATGGCACATTCACATGGCAAACATTGTATGAAACATATGATATGTTTGGACCAGATCATGATTTTTTTAAAGATGAAACAAATATAAATAATGAAGAAAATACAAAGGAAAGCGAACCTGATAATACTGATACATCTGATGGTATTAATCGCTTCTTCAAACAACTTCAAAAAGTTGATACTAAAAAAATCAGTGATGGTTTAGAAAATGTTAAAAAAATTGTTGGATTAATTGATGAATTTAGACCAAATATTTCAAGTAGTAGTAAACTTGCTTCAAGTAGAATTAAACCATTTAGAAAATATAATGATTAGTTATGAGAAGTGAAATAATCTACCAACTAAATAGTGATGAAGATTACTATTATTATTTAAGAGAAAATCCAATTTGGCATAAAATATTGTCGATTTATCCAGACAGATTAAAAGATTTTTTAGATGATTATAAAGTAGCTAGAAAAAAAAGAGCAATCGATAAAATTGATGACATCAATGTTTTGTTGAATTTAGCTGATTCATTTTTGAAAAAATAAGAGGGAACATGGAAAAAATTTATGAAATAGCCTTTGCTTTACATGAATTACTTATCAAATCTGAGCAATATCTAACTTTAAAAGAAAAAGAAAAAGAGATGTTATCTGATTGTTTTTGTGTTGACATTATAAATAAATATCATAATTGTGAAGAAAAATATCAACAAAATAAAAGCGCATCGAATTTAAAAGAATTGCATGAAGTAAAATTAATCATGGATGAGACTGACTTGATTATACAATATAAAAAAGCCTATAAAGAATATCAAATATTAATTGGTGAAATTACCGATTTAGTATTTAAGGACTTTTCTAGTCCATCATTAATTGATAAAATAATAAGAGCCAAATAATTATTGGCTCTTGATGAAAAAGCAATTTTTAAGGGGATAAAATTACTTCACTTATAATATTGCCAATAAAAAATTATTTATACGAGGTAAACATGAGAATAGTTGCAGGTAGATATAAAAGTAGATTATTAATAGCACCAAATAACACTAATACTAGGCCTACGAGTGATAGAGCACGTGAAGCGATATTTAATATCATCGCACCATATGTTTTAAACAGTAATGTATTAGATGTTTTTGCTGGTAGTGGAGCTTTAGGGCTGGAAGCCATTTCGCGTGGAGCTAGTAATGTAACATTTATTGATATTGACAATAGCGCTATTTTAGCAATTAAAGAAAATGCTAAAAATCTTAATGTTTTAAATCAATGTATTATCATTAATGATGATTATCATATATTAAATAATATGAAATGTACACCATTTGATATTATTTTATTAGATCCTCCATATGCTTTAAATGTCATAGATGAGTTTGTTGAAATGATAGTTAATAACAACTTATTATCTCCAAAAGGTGTAATAGTTTATGAATCTGATGTAACTCATAAGCTTAATAAAGAATTTAAAGGATTTACCTTAAAAGTCAAAAAGTATGGAATTGCTTATGTAAATGTTTTATTTAAAAATAGGTAAAGCAACGAAAAGATACTAGTAGATATTAAACAAATTATTATTCTTTGTAATAATAGTTTTTTTATTGAAATATTATTGTCTTTTAAATAAAACAATGATTGAAATAGGATTGAAAAAGAACTAAATGAAATTATTATATTAAGCAGTAAGTAGTGTATAAAGCTTTTGTTTTCTAAAAGTAAAATTTTAACTGAAGCATTTGAAAATTCAAGAATTCCGCTGATAAAAAGTATTAGTGTGTTATTTTTAATAATATTTGATAAGAGCGAAGTAATTAAACTAAAGAAAATGATGCTAAATGAAACTACGCAAATTGATGAAATACTTTTTTTCATCACTTCAAAATATATTGATGTAAAATCATTGATTTTGTTTATTTCATTTTTGTTTTCACCAATACAATTTTTTTTAAAAGATGTCACAAATAATGTTAAAAAAGATGCTATATATAATGATATTATTATATAAGTAAAGTTATTATCTATTGGCTTAAGGGTAAAAAATAAAAAAGATAGTGATGGGAAAAAGGAAGTTAATAATAATCTTGAGGCTTCTTTATTGTTAATCTTATTTTGTTTTAAAAAAGTTGAAATTAAGATTGCATTATAAGGATATCCCCCTAGTAATGAGGAAACGATGCAGATTATTGCATAACTTGATAGATTAAATATTTTACCAATTGGTTTAAAAATAATACATAAATAGTCAATTGAGTTACTTAATAAGACAAAATTTACAAAAATCATAAAAGGAAATAATGATGGAATAATAATGGTAATTATAAAATTAAAAGCTTCTTTAAATCCATTATTGATTACGCTTGAAAACATAAATGAAAAAAATAATAATGTAATAAAAAATAAATTGAGTAAAAAGTTATATATTTTCTTTTTCATAATAAAAAATATGAACAAAAAAAAGCAAATATGCGCTATTTGCTTTTTTTATATAAATCTTTTAAATTGCTACTTCTTGTAATTTTTGAAAGTCTTTCATAATTTTTTATGAGTGATAATTCATATGGGCCAGATTGATAATTAGGCTCATAAAATTTCATATTTTTTATTAAAGATGGTAAATATTGTATTTTTTCTACAGCATCTAAGCGATCATAATCGTATTTTTCATCTTCACTTAATCCGACTGGTGTAAGTTTTAAATATTCTGGCATTAAAAAATTATGTGAATTAACTATGTCTAAAGCTTTATGAATTCCACTTTCCGCACTTTTTGATTTAGGAGATAAGGCTAAATCAATAACAGCAAACCCTAAAGGTATGCTAGCTTCAGGAAACCCTACAATTTTTGCAGTAGCAATAGCATTAAATGTTCTATCAACCGCTTGCGGATTTGCAAGTCCAACATCTTCATAAGCGGTAACTAACAGTCTTCTTTCAATTGAATCTAAATCTTCTGCAGCTATAAGTCTTGCTAAATAAAACAAAGCTGCATCGACATCTGATCCTCTTATTGATTTTTGAAGTGCGCTAACTGCATCATAATGGCCATCTTCATCTTTATCAATAGTGCTATTTGCTTTATTAACAACGCTTTTAACTATTTCTAGAGTGATGTTTTTGTTTTCATTTGTTGATAAAGCAGCGAGTTCTAGTTTGTTTAAAGCAAAACGTAAATCACCACCTGAATAGTTTGCAAGACAGTTCAAAGCATCATCATCTATTGTGTATTTGTTATTTAAGCCTTCATTACAACTCATAGCTCTAATAATTGCTTGTTTTATGCAATCCTTATTAATTGGTTTTACTTCTATTAAATGACAACGACTTCTTATTGCGTTGTTTAATGAATGATATGGGTTGCTCGTTGTAGCACCAATTAAAATAATTTTTCCATTTTCAATATGTGGTAGTAAGACATCTTGAATATTTTTATTTAATCGATGTACTTCGTCGATAATTAATATATATGCGTCATATAAAGATGCTTCAAAAATTGCACTTTCGATATCTTTTTTGCTACAAATTACAGCGTTAAGCAAACAATATTTTATTTTTAAGGAATTTGCAATAATTGTTGCAATTGTCGTTTTACCAGTTCCTGGAGGACCGAATAATATCATGGAGCATAGTGTATCATTTAAAAGCATATTAGATAAAAATTTATCTTTTCCGATAATGTGTTCTTGGCCTAATACTTCATTTAATGTTTTTGGCCTAACTCGATATGCTAGTGGTTCTTTCATGTGTTTATCCTCCTTAGACTTATTTTAATGTAAAACAAAAAAGTTATCAATCATTTAATATTATATGATATACTAAATATTAAGTGTGGTGATTAAAATGAAGGTAGTAATTCAAATTGTTAATAGTGCAAGTGTTAAAGTTGAAGGCCAGTTAATCAATAAAATAGATAAGGGGTATTTACTTTTTGTTGGCATTGATAAATTAGATGACGAACTGATTGTTAAAAAGATGGCTAAAAAAATTATTGAAATGAGAATTAATAAAGATATAAATGGTAAAACAAATTTATCTATTTTAGATGTTAATGGAGAAATATTATCAATTTCTCAATTTACATTGTGTGCAATTATAGACTCTAGACGCCCAAGTTTTTCTAATGCAGCAAGAGCAGATGTAGCAAATAAACTCTACGAGTTATTTAATGAAGAATTAACAAAATATAATGTAATTGTTAAAAAAGGCGTGTTTGGTGCTGATATGAAAGTCTATCTTGAAAATGATGGTCCATTCACAATTGTAGTAACAGACAAAGATTTATAAATTATTATATATATATTTCATATATAGAATTTTTGAAAAAAGAAAAAAAATAAAAAAATATAGTTGACATGAAGGAAATGAAATGGTATCATATGTAAGCTGACCACGAAACAAAGAAGTGGTCGAGAGTGATCTTTGAAAACTAGACAGAAATAAAACGTCAATAACGAATAA
>JALEMY010000027.1 GCA_022767485.1 Erysipelotrichaceae bacterium | reverse complement strand
TCGATATCATTTTTTTTTAATACTAATAGAAAAATTAAGTAAACTATGATAAAATATTTTTTTATAGGAGTGTGATTCTATGGAATATTTTGCAAAAAATAAATCACCTTATTATAGGGTTTTTCAATCATGCATAATGCTATTTTTATTTACTGCAGGAATGATTTTATTTTTTTACATTATATTTAGCAATTTTACCATGATGCAAGGAAAGGAAAAAACATATTGTGCTTTAGGTTTTGGAGGTTTAGTTGGTAGTTTATTTTCTTTAAGTTGTGCTATTTCAGGTCTATTTAAAGGCACCTTTATCATCGTAAAAAACAGAATTGTTGAGTTTTTTGAAAATTTAACTATTTCCTTTAAATTTGCCATTAAATATTACATTGAAAACATAAAAGAATATGGTATTGTTTTTTGGATATTTCTTACAATGATAGCGATAAATGTTGCTGTAACCATCTATGGCTTTGTAAACTATTTTGCTTTAATTGATTAAGCGTTTACTTTTAATATTGCTTTTTTTTACAAAAACTGTATAATAATAGCAAATGATGTTCCTTGCATAACCATCATTTAAAAAATAAAAAACAGGGGGGTTTATTATGATTAATTTTATAAAAAGAGAGTGCAAGGATATTTTACTTTTATTAAAAAGTATTCCTGCACTCGTTTTTTCTTTATTTGTTATCGCTCTTATTGCAATGAATTTACTAGCTAATAAATCGATTGATTTACCATTTGATTGGTTAGCGCTTGATTGTGGTATCATTGTATCATGGGTCGCTTTTTTAACCAATGATATTATTGTTAAACACTTTGGTCCAAAAGCAGCAAGTAAGCTTTCTATTATCGCAATGATTATAAATCTTATCGTTTGTTTATTGTTCTTTTTAGCAGCAAAAATACCTGGTGTATGGGGCGAATCTTTTGTTGATGGCAGTGAAAATATTATTAATAATGCTATTAATAATACGTTTTCTGGTACATGGTATGTCGTATTAGGTTCATCCATTGCTTTTTTAGTTTCAACTTTAGTAAATAACTTTACAAACTATGGTTTAGGGTTGCTTTTAAAAAGAAATGCTAATAGTTTTAAAGCTTTTGCTTTTAGAAGTTATATTTCTACAGCAATCGGTCAATTTGTCGATAATTTGTGCTTTTCTTTACTAGTTTCTCATGTGTTTTTTTCATGGAGTATACTACAATGTATTACATGTTCATTAACTGGCATGGTTTTAGAATTATTATTTGAAGTAATATTTTCTCCTATTGGCTATAAAATTTGTCAAAGATGGCAAAAAGATAATGTGGGAGAACTTTATTTTGCATATAAGGAGAAAGAACAATGAAAGTATTAATTACTGGTAGTTCAAGAGGAATAGGTAAAGCTATAGCCCTAAAATTTTTATCAAAAAATCACCAAGTTTATGGTATAGATATTTTACCTTCATCAATTAACAATGAAAATTATATTCACTATCAATGTGATATCTTTAATGATGAATTGCCACAAATTGATAATGTGGAAATCTTAATTAATAACGCTGGTGTACAAAATGATAACGACATTGATATCAATTTAAAGGGGACAATAAAAGTTAGTGAAAAATATGGCTTTAATGAAAGTATTAAAAGCATTTTATTTATCGTTTCTGCCTCAGCGACAACTGGGTCTGAATTTCCACTTTATGTAGCTTCTAAAGGTGGAATATTATCATATATGAAAAATGTTGCGCAAAGAGTTGCTAAATTCAATGCAACAGCAAATTCTATTTCTCCTGGTGGTGTTAATAATGAATTTAACGAACATATACTAAATGATAAAAAATTATATGATGCTGTATTAAATGAAACATTATTACATAAATGGGCAGATGTTGATGAAATTGCTTCTTGGGCTTATTTTGTAAGTGTAATAAATAAATCGATGACAGGACAAGATATAATAATCGATAATGGTGAATCTATAAATTATAATTTTATATGGTAAAAGATAGCTAATTCATAGTTATCTTTTTTATATGAACATTTTAATTATCTTTTTTTTTATCATAATATATGATAAAATAATTGATAAAAGATTAGGTGAAATGATTATGGTTAATAAAAAAATGTATGAACTTGGTGCACAAAAATCAAAAATTAGAGAATTATTTGAATATGGTGAAAAACTAAAACAGCAAATAGGAAGTGAAAACGTCTTTGATTTTAGCATTGGAAACCCAAGTGTTCCTTGTCCTAATGTAGTAAGTGAAGCTTTAATTAATATTGTTTCAAATACAAATCCTACTTTACTACATGGCTATACAATTGCCAGTGGACTCGTTTTTGTTAGGAAACAAATAGCTGACTATCTAAATAAAACTTATGATCTTAATGAATCTTATGAATACATTTATTTAACAGCTGGAGCTGCAGCTGCATTAACTATTTCATTAAATGCTATTTTGTGTGAAGACGATGAAGTAATAGTTTTTGCCCCATTTTTTCCAGAATATAAAGTTTTTGTTGAAAAAGCACAAGGAAAACTAGTCATTTGTCCTACAAAAAAAGATACTTTTTTACCTGATATTAATATGTTAGATAAGATGGTAAATGAAAAAACAAAAGTTGTTATTATCAATTCTCCAAACAATCCAACAGGAGTTGTTTATCATCAAGAAACGATTATTAATATTGCAAATCTATTAAAAGAAAAAGAAAAAAAATATCAACATCCTATCTTTTTATTATCCGATGAACCATATCGTGAACTTATATATTCAAATACTTCTTATCCATTTATCACAAAATATTATGACAATGCCATAGTAAATTATTCATTTTCTAAATCGTTATCATTACCAGGTGAAAGAATCGGCTATATTTTAATTGGAGCAAATTGTAAGGAAAAAGATATTATTTTTAAAGCTGTTAATGGTGCTGGTAGAGCATTAGGCTTCGTTTGTGAATCATCTATGTTTCAATATCTAATTCCTTATTGTTTAGGTCATACATCCAATATAAATATTTATAAGGAAAATCGCGATATATTGTATAATGCCTTAAAAGATATCGGTTACCAATTAATTTATCCTGAAGGTGCTTTTTATTTATTTATGAAAGCGTTGGAAGATGATGATGAGCATTTTTCAAATGTTGCCAAAAAATATGGCTTATTAATTGTTCCTAGCACTTCATTTGGAATGAAAGGATATGTTCGCATTTCCTATTGTGTTAGTAAAGATACAATTATTAATTCATTAAAGTCATTTAAAAAACTATACGAACATTATAAAGTGGGTGATTAATATGGATGATTTAAAAAAAGTTAGAGAAAAAATTAATGAAATCGATCAGCAAATGGCTAAACTTTTTGAAGATAGAATGATAGAATGCAAAAAGGTAGCTAACTATAAAATTATAAATTCATTACCTGTTTGCGATGCAAATAGAGAAAAAGAAATATTGAAAAACAATGTTAATTACATAAATGATGAGACGATAAAAAAATATTATTTATCTTATATGCAAAGCGTTATGAACATTTCAAAAGATTATCAAAAACAATTGATGAAAGGTATGAAAGTAGCATATAGCGGAACAAAAGGAGCTTATGCCTATTTTGCTAGTAAAAAAATCTTTGATAGTCAAAAACTTGTCGCTTATAGTAGTTTTAAAAAAGCTTATCAAAGTGTTGAAGAAGGGAAATGTGATGCTTGTATTTTACCAATTGAAAACAGTTATGCTGGTGATGTTGGTGAAGTTATGGATTTAATGTTTTCTGGTGACTTGTATATTAATAAAGTAATCGATGTTGATATCCTTCATAATCTTATAGCTTTAAATAATGCTAGTATGACTGATATTAAAACTGTTATGAGTCATCCTCAAGCATTAAATCAATGTCAAGATTTTATCGATAAGCATCATTTAAAGAAAATCGAATATTCAAACACAGCTTTAGCTGCCAAAAAATTGATAGAATTAAATGATAAAAGTATTGCAATAATTGCCAGTGAAGATGTCGCATTAACATATAAACTTCCAATACTTGCAAGAAATATCAATACCACTCATAACAATACCACACGTTTTGCTGTATTTTCACGTGTTTTAGGTAACTATCAATCAAATGAAAGGAATAACAAACATTTTATCATTACCTTTACCGTTAAAAATGAAGCTGGTTCTTTAGCAAAAACTTTAGATATCATTGGTGCACATGGTTTTAATATGCGTACTTTAAGAAGTAGACCAATGAAAGAATTGATTTGGAATTATTACTTTTTTGTTGAACTTGATGGAGATGTTTATTCACAAGATGGAATAGACATGTTAGCGCAACTTAAAAGTTTATGCAAGTGCTTAAAAATTGTCGGAGTATATACTTCAAATAATGAAAAGTAGGGATGAACATGAAACTAACTATGCAACTTGACAATCTCTCTTATGATATAATCATACAAAAAGATTGCCTTAAAGATGTCGATAAATATTTCTCCTTAAATAGAAAAGTTTTAGTCGTATCTGATGATGGCGTACCAAACATATATATCGACACTGTCTTATTAAAATGCAAAAAAGGTTATAAATTTATTTTTAAACATGGTGAGGAAAGTAAAAATATCGATACTTATCAAAAGATATTATCTTTCTTAATAGAAAACAACTTTACTAGAAGTGATTGTATTATCGCTGTTGGTGGAGGAGTAGTTAGTGATTTAGTAGGTTTTGTTTGTGCAACATATCTTCGAGGTATTACTTTTTATGTCGTTGCAACAACACTTCTTTCGCAAGTTGATGCTTCAATTGGTGGTAAAACAGCGATTGATTATAATGGATATAAAAATGTTGTTGGAGCCTTTTATCAACCAAGTAAAGTGCTTATCGATACAAACACTTTAAATACTCTTTCTTCAAGACAATTTAATGCTGGTATGGCTGAAATTATTAAAATGGCCACAACAAGCAATGAAAATCTTTTCAAAATTCTTGAAGATACAAAAGATATCAAAGAAGATATTGATAATATTATCTATGAAGCATTACTTATCAAACAAAAAGTTGTGCAAATTGATCCTTTAGAAAATAATATTCGAAAAGTTTTAAACTTTGGTCACACGATAGGTCATGCCATTGAAAGTTATTATAATATGACTTTACTTCACGGAGAATGTGTTTCTTTAGGAATGGTATATATGTCAAGTAGTAATGTTAAAGAAAGATTGATACCATTACTAAAAAAATTCAACCTACCAGTAAAGCTAAATGATTTATCTAATGATGAGTTAGTTAAATACATTTATCATGATAAAAAAGCAACTGGGGACTTTATCAATATCGTTTTTGTCAAGCAAATTGGCTCTTATGAATTTAGAAAAATAAAAATAGAAGAGATTTTAAATTATTTATAAAAGGAGGACAAAAAATGCGAAATGTTTTTGGTAATAATTTAACCTTAACAATTTTTGGTGAAAGTCATGGTAGTAAAATAGGTGCTATCATTGATGGAATGCCTGGTGGTATTAAAATAGATGAAGTATTTATCAAAAAATGTCTTTCACTACGACGCCCACAAGGAAAAAATGAAACGCAAAGAATAGAATGTGATGAATTTGAAATAGTAAGTGGTGTCTTTAATTCATATACTACTGGTTCTCCTTTATGTATTGAAATAAAAAATAATGACATTCGATCAAAAGATTATGAAAAAACAAAGGATTTACCTCGTCCTTCTCATGCTGATTATGTTAGTCATATCAAATATAATGGCTATGAAGATTATCGAGGAGGCGGTCATTTTTCTGGAAGAATAAGTGCTGCACTTGTAGCAAGTGGCGCAATTTTTCTTGATGCATTAAAAAAATTAAATATTGATATTGGAAGTCATATTTTACAAGTTGGTGAGGTAAAAGATGCTCCTTTTAAAGATTTAAAAAAAGAAATTGCGTTAGTCAACGAACTTGAATTTCCTGTTATTTTAAATGTTAAAGAACAAATGGAAGAAGTAATAAATAATGCAAGAATAGCAAACGATTCTGTTGGCGGCATCATTCAGGTTGCTATTAATAATTTACCAGTAGGACTTGGTGAACCAATGTTTTCCTCATTAGAGGGAGAACTTGCTAAAGCTATGTTTTCAATTGGTGCTATTAAAGGTATAGAATTTGGCTTAGGCTTTGCTTTTGCAAATAAAAAAGCTAGCGAGGTTAATGATGAATTTACTATGCTTGATAATAAAGTTATTACAAAAACAAATAATAATGGTGGTATCAATGGTGGTATTAGTAATGGTATGCCTATTTTATTTAATGTAGTAGTAAAACCAACTCCATCAATTTCCATAAAACAAGACACTATCAATTTAAAAACTATGGAAAACGACTCTATTTTAATTACTGGAAGACACGATCCTGCAATTATCCGTCGTATTAATATTATCACTCGTGCTATGAGCGCTTTTGTTATTGCCGATTTTTTAACACTTCGCTATGGAAATGATGTGCTAGTAAAAGGAATTAAATAATATTATGGAATATGGTCTTATTGGAAAAAAACTTGGACATAGTTTTTCTAAAACTATACATCATAAATTAAATAATTATAAATACGATCTAGTCGAATTAAACGAAGAAGAATTTATTTCATTTATGAATAAAAAAGACTTTAAAGGAATTAATGTCACAATTCCTTACAAAGAAAAAGTTCTTCCTTATTTATCTTTTATTGCTAATGAAGCTAAGGAAATTGGTAGCGTTAACACTATAGTTTGTAAAGATAATAAATTGTATGGATATAATAGCGATTATCTTGGTTTTATCGATATGCTTTCATACTTTAACATTGATGTTTTTAATAAAACAGTTTTAATTTTAGGTACAGGTGGAACTAGTAAAACAATAAATTATGCCATGAAAAAACTTAAAGCAAAAAAAATATATTTTGCTTCAAGAAGTAGCAAAGAAAATGCTATTTTATATGAAGATTTATCTAGTATCTCTAACGAAGTAGAAATAATTATTAATACTACTCCTTGTGGAATGTATCCTAACAATGATGAATCGCTAATTGATTTAACTATTTTTAAAAAAGTTAATGCGGTAGTT
Source organism: Erysipelotrichaceae bacterium (assembly GCA_022767485.1). Classification (GTDB taxonomy): domain Bacteria; phylum Bacillota_I; class Bacilli_A; order RFN20; family CAG-631; genus CAKPXW01. Next base: position 6,668 of record JALEMY010000027.1, on the reverse strand, counting down.
GACGTAATTTTTAATCCTTTAAAAACTAAATTATTGCAACAAGCAAGCAAATTAAATATTACTTATTGTAATGGCTTATATATGCTTGTATCTCAAGCTTATTATGCTTCAATGTTTTTTCTATCAACTACTTATAAAAAAGATATTGTAGCAAAAATATATAATGAACTATTAAAAGAAAAAGAAAACATCGTCTTAATAGGTATGCCATCTGCTGGAAAAACAACAATTGGAAAAATATTAGCTAAACAATTAAATAAAGATTTTATTGATACTGATGAGTGCATCACAAATATTATTAAAGAAGACATTTCTAGTTTCTTTAAAACTAATGGTGAACAAAAATTTAGAGAAATAGAAAAGCATGTAGTTAAAGAATGCTCATTAAAGTTATCATGTATCATAGCTACTGGTGGTGGAGTAATTTTAGATGAACAAAACATCTTAAATTTAAAACAAAACGGAAAAATTATCTTTCTTGATCGATCTTTAAATCTACTTCAATCAACTAATAGTAGACCATTAAGTAACGATAAAGAAAAACTTAAAAAACTTTATGATACTCGCTATCATTTATATGAAAAATATTGTGATATTAAAATAAATGGTGATTTACCTATTCCACAAATAGTTGAGGAAATTATTGGAGGTTAGTATGAAAATTTTAATTTTAAATGGTCCAAATATCAATATGTTAGGTATAAGAGAACCTCATATCTATGGCACAAATAACTATGAAACATTGTGTGAAAACATCAAAAATTATTGCAATTTAAAAAATATAGATTACACTATTTACCAATCTAATCATGAAGGAGATTTAGTTGATCAAATACAAAAAGCCTACTTTGACAAAGTTGATGGAATAATAATTAATCCTGGCGCTTATACTCACACTAGTATTGCCATACTTGACGCTTTAAAAGCTAGCAATATCAAAACGGTTGAAGTGCACATTTCATGTGTAAATGAAAGAGAAGATTTTAGAAAAGTAAGTTATGTTTCCTTGTATGCTTTTAAATGTATTTCAGGTGAAGGAATCGATGGATATTTACATGCAATTGATGAATTGATAGGAAAATAATATGAATGTTACCATTTTTAAAAGTAAGTTATATGGCATAGTTAATGCTCCATCTTCAAAAAGTTATGCCCATAGATATTTAATTGCTGCCATGCTTGCAAAGCAAAAGTGCCTTATTGAAAATGTTACTGATTGCGATGATGTTATAGCAACATTAAACAATGCTAAAAACTTTAATATGGGATATAAAAAAGATAGTAATTGTATCGAGTTGTTTCCTTTAAATAATAAACTTGAGGAAATCATTTTTGAATGCAATGAATCTGGAAGTACACTTCGCTTTTTTATACCTGTTGCTTTAGCTTTATTTGATAAAGTTACTTTTAAAGGCACAAAAAAATTATTTTCAAGGGGCATTGATGTCTATAAACAAATAGCTATAAAACAAAATATTAAATTTTTTGAAAAAGAAGATGAAATTACCTTTATTGGAAAACTTCACGCAGATAATTTTATAATACCTGGTAATATTTCAAGTCAATATGTTACCGGATTATTATTTGCGATGAGCATTTTGAAAAATAATTCTACACTTACAATCATACCACCAATTGAAAGTATGCCATATATTGATATTACTCTTGATGTTTTAAGTCAATTCAATATTTTCTTTTCAAGAAATGAAAATACCTTTTCTTTAAATGATAATTCATTTTATTTATCTAAGAATTATTTTGTGGAAGGTGATTATTCAAATGCTGCATTTTTAGATGCCTTCAATTATTTAAATTGTAATGTTAAGATTTTAAATTTAAAGCAAAATAGTCTTCAAGGTGATAAAATATATCAAGAATACTTTAGCAAAATAAATAAAGGAAATTGTATTATTGATATTAAAAATTGTATCGATTTAGGGCCTGTATTATTTTCTTTTTCCTCATTAAAATATGGTGCTACTTTTATTAATACTAAGCGTTTACAAATTAAAGAAAGCAACCGCATATTAGCGATGAAAGAAGAATTAATTAAAGTTGGTAGCAATGTAATAATTAAAGAAAATGAAGTTATTGTAACACCAATAAAAAAAGATATTAGTAATAATATTTGTTTTAATTCCCATAACGACCATAGAATTGTTATGGCTCTATCTTTATTTTCTACTTTATTTGATATAAAAATTAATGGTTGTGAAGCAGTTAAAAAAAGTTATCCAAACTTTTTTAATGATTTAGTTAAGTTAGGGGCAGTGATTAATTATGATAAGTAAAAAAAATAAAATATTAATTGTCGGACTGGGGTTAATTGGAGGCTCATATGCTAAAGGATTAACCAAAAATGGCTATGAAGTTGGAGCTATTAGTTTATCTATAGATGATATTGACTATGCTATAAAAAATAATATTATTAAGCATGGACATACTGAGGTAAAAAAAGAATATATAAGTCAATTTGATATAATTATTTTTGCCTTGTATCCAAAAACATTTGTTGAATGGATTGAAAAATATCATCATTTTATTAAAAAAGATGCTATAATAAGTGATGTTACTGGAATTAAAAGCCCAATAATATATAAAATACAAGATATTTTAAAAGATGATGTCGAATTTATTGCTGCTCACCCAATGGCTGGAAAGGAAGTTAGTGGAGTTATTAATAGCGATGAAAAAATATTTATTAACGCTAATTATATCATCACTCCTACTTTAAAAAATACCAAAAGAGGAATAAATGTTGCTAAAAACATTGCAGAAATATTATCTTTTAAAAACATCAGTATTTTGACACCAGAAAAACATGATGAAATGATTGCATTTTTATCTCAGCTTACACATTGTATCGCACTTTCTTTAATGACTTGTAAGCAATCGCATCATTTAAAAGACTATACTGGTGATTCATTTAGAGACTTAACACGTATTGCTAATATCAATGAAAACATGTGGAGTGAACTATTCATTATGAATAAAGATGTTTTACTAGAACAAATGGAACTATTTGAAAAAGAGTTTAGTAAACTTAAAAAAGCCATCGCTAATGAAGATGTCACAACACTTAAAAATATGATGATTGAATCATCAAAAAGAAGAAGTTATTTTAATAAGTGAGGATCGTACTATGAACATGAATTTTTCTCGTAAATTACCAACGCCACAAGAAATTAAAGATATGTATCCTTTAAGTGAAAAAGGAAAGCAAATCAAACTTAAAAACGATGAACAAATCCAAAAAGTGTTTAAAAATGAAAGCGATAAATTCATTTTGGTAATTGGCCCTTGTTCTGCTGATAGAGAAGAGGCGGTAATCGATTACATAAATCGTTTAAAAGTTATTCAACAGCAAGTAAAAGATGAAATTATTATCATTCCGCGCATTTATACTAATAAACCTAGAACAACAGGACAAGGATATAAAGGAATGCTTCATCAACCAGATCCAAATGAAAAACCTGATATGCTAAAAGGCTTAATTGCTATTAGAAAACTCCATATGAGAGCAATTGAAGAAACTGGTTTTTCCTGCGCTGATGAAATGCTTTATTCAGAAAATCATCGTTACTTATCTGACCTACTTTCATATGTAGCTGTTGGAGCTCGTTCTGTTGAAGATCAACAACATAGGTTAACTGCTAGTGGTCTTGACATTCCAGTTGGCATGAAAAATCCAACAAGCGGTGATATTAGCGTAATGCTAAATTCCATCAAAGCAGCACAAACTGGTCACACTTTCATTTATCGTGGTTGGGAAGTTATAAGTTCTGGAAACCCTTATGCTCATGCAATTTTAAGAGGATATGTTAATAAGCATGGAGAATCAAGTCCTAATTATCATTATGAAGATTTAATGTCATTAGCTTCTATTTATGATGAAACACACTTTATTAATCCAGCAATAATCGTTGATACAAATCATTCTAATTCTAACAAACAATATGAAGAACAAATACGTATTGCAAATGAAGTATTACATTCAATGCAATATAATGAGAAAATTAGACGAATTGTTAAAGGCTTAATGATAGAATCATATATTGAAGATGGCTGTCAAAAAGTTGATGGTGGAGTTTATGGAAAATCTATTACTGACCCATGTCTTGGTTGGCAAAAAACTGAACAATTAATTTTAAATATTGCTGCCAAAATCAAAAAAATGAATAACAAATAAAAACACTCAAATTATAGTGAACCAACTTTTTATATAAAAACAAAGTAGGTTCATTTTTTTTGAGTGTTTTATCTTTTAATAATATTAAACTAACGATTTGCCATTATTTTGCTTTTCAATAATCTGACTTGAATATATCTTTTTTAATTGCAAAAGGATACTACGGTATCTTTCAATAAATAAATCCATATTATAATGTAGCATTTTAGCAACTTCTTTAATCTCTATATTATTAACAACAACATTAATAAGAATTAAATTATCAATTTCATTAAATATTTTATGAGCATTGAAATTGTAATCATATAAGCTTTTTGGAGCAATTCTATCTAATGGACAAAGCTTTGTATTTTTAATTTTTGTAGCATATGTACTCGTATATTCTTTTATTTGAAGAGATACATATTTACGAATTCTTTTAGCAAAATCAATAGTTATTTCATATTGATATTCAATTAATAATATTCTATCAAGAACCTGTTTTATTATTTCTAATGCTGCATATTTGTCTTTTACAACTAACAATATTTGAAGATATACGCTTTCTAAATAATTGTTATATATCTTCTCATAAATCGGCTGATATTCGCTCATTAATTATTTGGAAGCCTTTACCATTAGTTTGCACATTGTATTAGAAAACTTAACAGGATCTTTAAGAGTAAAGCCTTCCATTAATAAAGCTTGTGAAAGAAGTAAATCAGCGTAATCTTGAAGAGATTGTGTATCATTATTTTCATAGATACTTTCGATAGCCTTAAACAATTCATGATTAGGATTGATTTCTAAAATTCTTTCAGCTTTAGCACCTTGATTAATAGGATTTTGTGCTAAAACTTTTTCCATTTCAAATGATAAACCATCTGATGATACAAGACATACTGGTGAAGATGTTAAACGTGATGAAATAACAACATCTTTAACATCATCTTTCAATAATTCTTTTAATTTATCAATCAATGGTTTCTTTTCTTTTTTAACTTCTTCAATCTTTTCTTTTTCATCTTTTGAAAGAAGATCTAAGTCACCTTGATTGACAGATTTAAATTTTTTACCATCGTATTCAGATAGGATATTCATAACGAATTCATCGATATTTTCATTTAAAATCAAAACATCATAGCCTTGTTTTTTAAGCAAGTCCATCTGAGGCATAGCAAGAACTTGTTCTTTATTATCTGCGCTAGCAAAATAAATAAATTCTTGCTTTTCTTTCATGTTTTCAACATATTTCTTTAAAGAAATTTTGCCTTCTTCGTTAACAGTATTATAAATTAATAAATCTTTTAATTTATCTTTATTGATGCCATAGCCATCATAAACACCCCATTTTAAATTCAAACCATAGGCATCAAAGAATTTAACATACTTATCATAATCATTTTCTTTCAAACGATTAAGTTCTGCTAAGATTTTCTTTTCAATAGAAGATGCGATTTTTTCAATTTGTTTATTTTGTTGAAGCATTTCACGAGAAATATTTAATGATAAGTCGCTGCTATCTACAAGACCCCTTACAAATCTTAAATAATCAGGAAGTAAGTCTTTACATTTTTCCATAATGAAAACGCCTTTAGTATAAAGTTGTAATCCTTTTTCATACTTTTCAGAATACAAATCATATGGTGGCTTACTTGGAACAAATAATAATGCATTGTATGTAATCATACCTTCAGTTGAAACATTAAGTGAAATAAGTGGATCTTGATAATCCATAAATTTTGACTTATAAAATTCATTTAACATTTCTTCGCTAACATCAGCTTTGGCTTTTTTCCATAAAGGAATCATTGAATTCAATGTTTTATCGACGATGACATCTTCATATTTTCCTTCAATATCTTTGCCTTCTTCATCTTTTTTATTTACGCTTTCAGTTACCTTCATCTTAATTGGATAACGTACGTAATCTGAATACTTTTTAATCAATTCTTCAATTGTATATGCATCTAAAAATTGATCATAATTATCTTCATCTTTATTATCCTTCAAGTAAAGAGTAATTGAAGTACCAACTTCTTCTTTATTAATTTCTTCAATTGTGTATGAATCAACACCATTACTTGTAAAACGATAAGCTTGATCACAATGAACAGATTTTGTATCGACAACAACTTTTTTAGCTACCATAAATGATGAATAAAAACCAACACCAAATTGACCGATGATTTCAAGTTCTTTATCCTTATCATTTTCTTTGATATCTTTTAAAAATTCTGCAGAACCAGATGAAGCAATTGTTCCTAAATTTTTAACAATTTCATCATGATCCATACCAATTCCATTATCTGAAACAGTAATTGTTCTTGCTTTTTCATCTGTTTCAATACGAATTTCGTGTTCAATTGATAAAATTTTTTCATCCTTTAAAGATAAATAATGATATTTATCAATTGCATCACTAGCATTTGAAACTAACTCTCTTAAAAATATTTCTTTATTTGTATAAATTGAATTTGTCATTAAATCCAACAAACGT
>JALEMY010000078.1 GCA_022767485.1 Erysipelotrichaceae bacterium | reverse complement strand
AAGAAAACGAATTGTTTGCTGCACGAAAAATCAAAATTGTGTAGAGAATGAAAATGGATTATTTTCGCTTCCTCTCACACCACCGTACGTACGGTCTTCCGTATACGGCGGTTTAAATAAACATCCTATTGAATAGGATTAAGATAATACTCAAAGGGGTCTATAAGACCTCTTTTCTTTAATCGAGAATTTGTTATTGCTTTTTGTATACTCAAACATTGACAAATATGTTGATAGCCTTTCCTAGAATTACTAACACATTTTGCTTCATTTTCCGATAATCCTAGTTTAATAAGCGCCTTTCTTCTAGTGTAAGGTAGTTTCCATTGTTTCTAAATAACTACCCTAATAGCATTTCTTAACCAAGCCCCTAATTCCTTGATTCTAGTCTTCATAGATGATTTCCTATAATAACAACAAAAAGATCATTTTTTTTATTGCTAAAAAAGATTTATTATTAATGTATGAAAATTATACTTTCTTTGGCTTATATAACTTAAAATATAAATTATTGTTGACATAATATCTTTAAAGTGTTTAAATAACACGTGTAATATAACAAGCGTTATTTTAAGGAGGTTATTATGGCACCAAAAACCAAATATACAAAAGAAATGATAATAAATAGTGCTTTTAACCTTGTTAGAGAACAAGGAATTAGCGCTTTATCCGCGCGTTCTTTAGCTAAAAAGATGAATTCTTCTTCCCAACCAATCTTCACATATTTTAACAACATGGAAGAGGTTAAGGCGGAGGTTGTTAAAAAAGCTAAAGAAGTTTATAGTAACGACTACATCTTGGAAGGTCTTAAGATGAATCCTCCTTTTAAAGGAGTTGGAATTAAATACATCGATTTTGCAATTAATGATAAGATGCTATTTGAATTATTATTTATGGGCAAGAACGATATAACTTCTCATTATTTACCTTCGTTTGATGATAATGCTAAATATGTAGAAAAGGTCTTGGTTGACAGATATCATCTAAGTATTGAAGATAGTAAAGAACTATATAACTTATTATCTATTTTCGTTCACGGTATCGCAACTTTATTTGCTAAAGAAAGTTATGTTTTAACAAAAGAGGATGCTTCAAATATGCTTTCTACCGTTTTTAAAGCGTTAACTAAATATCTTAAGGAGGGAAGAATAAATGAATACTATAATTAAAATCGAAAATCTTACTAAAACATATGGAACAGTTAAAGCTGTTGATGATTTAACTTTTGAGATTAGAAAAGGGGAACTATTTGCTTTTTTAGGTGTTAACGGAGCTGGTAAATCTACTACTATTAACATCATCTGTGGTCAACTTAAAAAGGATGGTGGCACAGTTATAATTGATGGATTAAATCTTGATGATAACTTAGCTAAAATTAAAAACAAGATTGGAGTAGTCTTTCAAAATTCTGTTCTTGATCCTCAACTTACAGTTAAAGATAACCTAGAAATAAAAGCTTCACTTTATGGATTAAGTAGAAAAGCTATTAAATCAAAAGTTAGCGAATTAGCAAATATACTAGATTTTAACAGCTATTTAAATAGACCTTTAGCTAAGCTTTCAGGTGGTCAAAAAAGAAGAATCGATATCGCTCGAGCCTTACTTAACAATCCTGATATTCTCATTTTAGATGAACCCACTACAGGCTTAGATCCACAAACTCGTAAGATGATATGGTCGGTGATTACTCGTCTTAGAAAAGAAAATAATAAGACTGTCCTTCTTACTACCCATTACATGGAAGAAGCAAGTGAAGCAGATTATGTAGTTATTATCGACCAAGGTAAGATGGTCGCTCATGGTACTCCTCTTGATTTAAAAAACGAATATGTCGGTGATTACATGCTTATATATAACGTTAAAGAAGAGGATGTTAAAAAACTTAACTTACCATATATTTCAATACCTAACGGATTTAAAATTGAAGTTAATGACACTTTAAAAGCTACAGATTTAATAATTAATCATCGCAACTTATTTGTTGATTACGAACTTATCAAAGGGAAGATGGATGACGTCTTCAAAAAGTTACAGGTAAAAATTTGGAGGTTAAATAGTATGACTAGTTTAGCTTATTTAATTAAACGTAATATCAAGTTGTTTTTTAAAGATAAGGGGATGTTCTTTGCATCTTTAATTACACCTTTAATCCTATTAATTTTATATGCAACTTTCTTAGCTAAGATTTATAAAGACTCTTTCGTAAATGCTATTCCTGATACGATAGTTATCGCAGAATCGATAATTGATGGTACGGTTGGTGCACAGCTTATGTCATCTATCTTAGCTGTTAGTGCGGTAACTGTATGTTTTTGCTCGAATATGGTTATGGTTAACGATAAAGCTGTAAATTCTATTAGAGATTTTACTATTAGCCCAGTTAAACCTTATAAACTTGCTATTGCTTATTATATTTCTACTTTAATTTCAACTTTAATTATAGTCTACGTAGCTATGTTTGCTTGCATGATCTATTTAGCTATCGTCGGTTTTTATATGACTTTTGCTGATGTTATGTTAGTTATGTTAGATGTCTTTTTAGTTACTATGTTTGGTTTAGCTCTTTCAAGTGTAATTAATTTCTTTCTTTCTTCTCAAGGTCAAATATCTGCAGTAGGTACAATTATTAGTTCAGGATATGGATTTATCTGTGGAGCTTATATGCCTATTTCAAACTTCTCAAAAGGCTTACAAAACGTCATATCCTTCCTTCCTGGAACTTATGGTACATCATTAATTAGAAATCACTGTATGAATGGGGCTTTACAAGAGATGAGTAAAGTTGGTTTCCCATCAGAAGTAATTGAAGGTATTAAAGATTCTGTCGACTGCAATCTATACTTTTTTGATAATATGGTATCAACAGGTATGATGTATGTAGTATTAATCGCTTCAATAGTTGTATTAGTATCTATTTACATTTTACTTAATGTAGTTAAATCAAGAAAAGTTAGATAAAGACAAGTTCGTTTTCTTAACAAAGTTTAAAAGAGCAGCTATTGCTGCTTTTTTTACTCTAGAAAAAGTTTTTATAGAAGAAAAATGCTAATCTTTCATATATTAAACTATCCGAGAAATTGCCAAATCTAATAAATAATTATTATAAAAGTGTTTTAAATGATAATAAAAAAAGAGTTTAATAATAAAGTATCAGGCACGTTAGGGAGATTCAATAATATGTTTTTTTACAAAAAATAAAAATTTTTGAAAATCATCAAAATTATAAAAATGCAAGAACTTGCAAAAATTTTAGTTTGATATTGATTTATATCGCCGTAATTAGTATAATAAAAGTGCAAGAACTTGCAAAAATTTTAGTTTGGAGAGAAAAATATGATTGCTAGAAATGATTATTTACAAAAGTTAATCGATAGAATGAATAATGGTATGATAAAAGTTGTTACCGGAATCAAAAGATGTGGTAAATCAAACTTATTATTTGATATTTTTTATAATTATTTACTCCAAAATGGTGTTGATAAAGAACATATCATCTCCCTACAATTAGATGACAAAATGAACATTCGTTATCGTGATCCTGACTTTTTGTGTGAATATGTACATAGTAAAATTGTTGACGAAAAGAACTATTTCATTTTGTTAGATGAAGTGCAGTATGTAAATGAGTTTGAAGATGTATTGAATTCTTTTTTGCATATAAAAAATGCTGATGTATATGTAACAGGAAGTAATGCAAAATTTCTATCTTCTGATATTATTACGGAATTTAGAGGAAGAGGAGATCAAATCCACTTATCTCCATTGTCTTTTTTCCGTTAGATTTATTTTTTCATTTTATTAATTCATCATATATTTTTCTTTTAAAAACCATAATAAATATCCTAGTATAAATTACTCTTGCAATTACGCAATATAATTATAAATGAAAAATTGCAATTACGCACTAAAATAGAAAATAATCCCTTATAAGCTTAATACAACTTTCAATCATTTTTAACAATTTTATTATTATCTAACACACTAAAAGAAAACAAAGTGAAATCAGAAGCTTCAAAACAAGCCTGCTTATTAGTCTTGTTAACAAATTCTATTTCATATGTTTCATCAACTAAGCCAATAACCTCAGTTTTAGAAATATCAAATAATTCGTTGCTTATGGCGTTACTTGATGATTCTTCTATTAAACTTTCATATGAAGAAGACATTTCATTTGCACTAACACAGCTTGTTGCTAATAATATTAATGGAAATAATAAATAGATTTTTTTTCTCATATCTTTTGCCTTTCTTGTTATAAAAATATTAGTTTAATTAAACTTTATTTTAAAAGCAAACAAAAGTCAATTGAATAAGTGCTTTTTTGTATATTATTTTACAATTATGTCTATTCTTATTGTTAATTTTCATTATATCATATCTTTTTTTTAAAATATATATACAAAAAAGTAAAACGAAAATACAACGCTGTTATCGTTATTTAAATGTTGCATTTTTTTGTTTTTATTTAATGTCTTTTTTGCTATAATTTGTTCAGGGTGAACAAAACGATGTTAAACAAAGCATATCTATCAATAAACAATAAAAATGATCGCGTTTTATTAAAACAAATAATAAATGAAATTTTACCTAATAATGATTTAACTTGGGAAAATAATATCGCAACACTAATTGTCGAAGACAACGATTCGTTTCAATTTAAACTT
>JALEMY010000070.1 GCA_022767485.1 Erysipelotrichaceae bacterium | reverse complement strand
AGGCTGTAAATAAATGTAAAGCCACGCTGAAAAGAACTTTTGGAGAGAAGATTTTAAAACCTTTTCTCAATGGCCTTTGCCATTTTCAAAAGTTTTTAAAATATAAAAAGAGATCTTTGAAAAATAAATAGGTTATTGTGGAGTATAAATAGTGTCATTTTTAAGTATAGAATAAATGACTCTAATAAGTTTCTTTTGAATGTGTCCCAAAATTACGTAATAGTGCTTACCCTCTGCTCTTTTCTTCAAGTAATAGTTGTTAAAACTAATGTCCCAACGCCAGATAATTCTAGCGACTTGAAATAAAGCATAACGAAGATAAACAGATCCCTTCTTTGAAGGATGAAGATTAGTAGCAACATACTTGCCAGATTCGTAAACTTCAATATCTAAACCACTATAAGAAATTAATTTATCAGCACATGAAAATCTAGAAACATCACCAATTTCACCAAGAATAAGTCCAGCAGTAACATAATCAACTCCAGGAATTGATAAAATGTTAGGAGCAATTTCATCAACATATTTTTCAATAAGATTATCGTATTTTTCACGGTTATCTTCCATTTGAGAAAGTTGATTAAATTCATCAACTAATTGAAATGATAAATATTCATCATTTCTACCAACACTATGTTTGGCTGCATTTATTATGTCTGTGGCAGAGACAGAGCATCTACCATGAATCATGTTTTCGATAGTTCTTATATGAGCTTTTGAAATTTGTTTGACTGATGGATATTTAGTAAGTATATTCTTAGCTGTTCCATGGTATAAATTGGTGAAAAACGATTTGAATTCAGGAAAAATAAGTTGAATTAGATTGTTTATTACTTGTTTTCTCTTTCTAATTTCTTCAGTGATAATAAATCTTTTTCTAGATAGTGATTTTAAACATTCAGTGTGATATGATAATAGTGTATAGGGTTTAAAATCTTCTTGGTTACTGATAAGGTAAGTACAAATGGCTATGGCATCTAAATTATCGTTCTTGGGACAGTGAACTTTCTTAGATTTCTTAGTCATATTGGTTAAGATAGGATTAATTACCATTACATCGTATCCTAATTTAATTAGATACACTAGAATGTTTTCATGGTAAATTCCAGTTGATTCTAATCCTATACTTACATTAGAATCATTACAAACTCCGCAAAACTTGGTTATGTCATTGTGGAGTTTTTTATATCCAAATTCATTGTTATCAATATCAATGGATATCTTTGAAAATTTGTTGCCTTTAGAATCAATCATATTGTAAGTGTGTTTGTTCATTGCAACATCAATTCCTACATAGATCATATAAAGTCTCCTTTCTATATTTGATTTGACACTGGTGCTATCTACAGAAGTTTCTTCATGTACCCTAGTTCTTTATAACCGATCATCATATAGAGTCGTAACCAACTAATAACCATTTAAAAAGAAAAACTGTAGCTATAACCTCACTTAACCAGACAATCCATTAAGAGACTGCTGTAGGAGAGATAAATGTAATAGTCTACAGTGTCAAACTTATTATATCAAATTAATATAAAAAGTTGTTTTGTACTAACAACTATAAAACAAAAACCTTATGAAAGGAAAATGTATAATTATAAGTACAATTTAATTATACTAGGCCATTTTAATGAAAAAAGTAGGAAAAGCAATAGGCTTTATTTATTTGGCTTTATTAGTATTGATTTTTGTATGTGCATCCGTAATTATATATGGAATTTGTAATACAAGAACAACAATTTTTCAGAATAAATACTATAATTCTATTGAAGAATTGCATAACGATTATGTGATAAATCTTGATAAGGCTTATGATAATGGAGAGAGCATGACAGATTATTATCCAAAATCAATAGTAGACTATTTTGAATACAATAACGATGTATTTGTTGTTTGCACCTATTCTTCATTGATTGATGGCGAAATCAGAGATGATTCTTTATTTGTTTATATTGTTAAAAATGATGATAATGGATACTATTTAGAAATTCCTTATTTTGGTTTAAGTTCTATATATTCGGCCCTTGTTCCATTACATGATGACTATGATAGTTTTGAGTATAAAAGTAAGATTTATACTGAATATAAAAATAGCACTTATAAGTTATGTTATGGATTTGCTTATAAAGAGGTTGATGAAGACTACGAACTTTATTTTGATGACATAAGAATGAATGAAATAAAAATCACAAATCCATTCACTGAAGAAGAATTTATGCTTTGTTATGCTGTTTCAGATAAGACATATAGTTTTGTCGAAATGCTATTTACTCCTAGTGACAAAAGACATACACTGTTAATAAAATAAATAGCGTACAGGATAAGAGTTGTACCAAAAAATTGAGCACAACTTTGATTCCGCAAATGGGATACCCATTTCAAGCTTATAAGAATGAAGAAGCGAATATTATCTATCTATTAGTTAGTTAATATTTAATGATAACCAAGATTATGACGAGGAAGCTCAGTTATTCTATTGTAACTCTAGATATTATTCACCTGAACTTTGTCGTTGGATTTCACCAGATTCAATCGAATATTTAGATCTAGAAAGTATTAATGGATTGAATTTATATTGCTACTGTATGAATCAGCCACTCATGTGCTATGACCCGAGTGGACATTGGATCGAAACTGTATTTGAC
>JALEMY010000157.1 GCA_022767485.1 Erysipelotrichaceae bacterium | reverse complement strand
ATCAATATCTAATTCATTAAATCCTAAAAATTCATCATCTAATTCAATAATATCTTTGTTAGCTAAGGTATTATTGATGTATAAATCAAATGTATATTCATTTATTTGGTTAGAGCAATTATCAATAGATCTTTCCATTTTAAAAGTTAGTAAAATCCATTGGCCTTTACTGATACTTAATTCTTTTAAGTCACTGTGTGATGTTTCAAATACCAATTTATCATTGATATATGCAACCAATAAAGAATTACAATCAATAATTAATAGAATCAATAATTATCCTCGAAAACAATTTTCGTTTGAAACTTCAGTTTCTCTATTCACCAAAGAATTATTAAAATTAAACATATCTATGCAAAAAACTATATAAAAAAATGAAATCATCCACTGGATAATTTCATTAAATATAAGCTTTATTATTGCAATTTAGCGTGTATCTATGTTTTTTAATTTGATAAAATATAAAAGCAGATTTATAATATGATCAAGAAAATACTAATAATAACATTATAAATAAAAATAAGGAGTTATTATCTATGGGTAAAATTGGTCAAGTTTTATTTAGAATTATAATTATAATTTGTTTATGCTTTTTTTTAATAGCGGATAATATTGATTATATAGGTTGGAAAAAAGTAAAATTTCCTTCTTCTACAAGTGTAAAAACTACTATAAAAATAAAAAAAGATTGGGAATTCATAGAAAGAAATAATTTTATTTATTTAATAGATAATAATAATAATATAATTGCAGAGCAAATCTGTGAGGGATATTTCTTATATATATATAAAATAGATGAAAATAGTGATGTTAAATTTAATAATGCATTAAATTATGATTTTAAAAATGAATCATATTATACTTTTTTATCTTCTTCAGAGGATGCTTATGTTTATAGTTTTAATGATGGAATTCATGAGTTATGTTATGTTGAATTTGCAATATTATTTGATAGTACTCATACGCCAAAAAAATACTCTAGTGCATTCATTTGGTATGATGATCCTAACTCCGATGACTTAAGATTGTGGACACGTTCTTTTTCTGGAGGAAAAGATATTGATTAATTAAAAATTTATAATAATGCCCATTGACTTTATCTTTATTTTTATAATAAAAAAAGTGAACCTCCTTTGATGCATTCCAACAAATTCAGTTCACCTTATAATGTATCAGTATTGTAATTTGTATCTTACTTACCTTAGATAAGATTTTATTGTTTTTTTCTAAAAAGATATTTTCTAATCAATATAGATAATATCTACAGGCACATTGTCAAAAGGAAATGCTAACAACTTATATTCAAGTGAATTTGAGGTAAAATCATATTCAAATACTAAGTGTGGATAATTCCAACCATCTCCTGCGCCAATCCCATATGTTAATAGAATATGTCCGTTAGATATATCGACTCTTTTTGGCCCATAGTTATATATTTCCATAGATGAGAAATATATTGTGCCTTTTAAATAATCATCATCTATTGTGTTTGATATACC
>JALEMY010000149.1 GCA_022767485.1 Erysipelotrichaceae bacterium | reverse complement strand
AGTATCAAAAATAAAACTTCCAAGGCTTTCTTTATTAGTGATTTCAACTTTGATGTTTTTATCAGAAATAGTACCAACAGTAATATTTCCTGAAGTATCATCTTTTGATTGTGAAGAAATAACGAAAGCTGCAAAACCTGTTGAAATTAGGGCAATAGACATAAATAATGCTACACCCATTACAACTCTTTTTCTTCTATAAGATCTTTTTGTTAATTTTAACATTGTAATATCCCTTTTTTCTTATATGAAAATTATGCAGTATATGCTACCGTTAAAGTAAATGTCATTCCATTCACTAAATCATAAAGTGCAGTTAAATTTGCCTTTGCATCATCAGCCCAAGTTGTTGTTTCAGATTTAATTCCATTAGGATCTTTAGCATTATAGTATGTATAAGGATTTGTACTTTCAAACTTTGTTCCCCAACCAAAAGTTACATCAAATGAAGCACTACCTTCTGATAATGCTTTAGTTGCAGGAGTAAATGTTGGTACCTTTATTAAAGTATCATCTGCGATTGTTTTAGATGGAGTAAATGTTACAGAAATGTTACCAGTAGGTTTTGCACCTCTTCCATCTTTATATACTGCAGTAACTGATAAAGTAAATTCAAGATTTTGCTTACCGATTGAAGTATTTGTTAACCAACCTGAACTACCAGTAGTTTCAGGAGTTCCAAATACAACCTGATCATCTAATGAGCCACTTGTTTTTGTTGTTAAAGTTGGTGTTAAAACAACTCTTTTATCATCTACATTCTCTACTTTAATACTTCCATTTTCTATAGCGCTTGATGGTGCTGAAATTACCCAAGATGCAAAACCTGTACTAACAATTGCAATACTACCTAAAATAGATGCTGCTAAAACAATTCCTTTTCTTTTATTTCTCATAAAATTTTCCTTTCTTTTTGGTATTTTACCTTTTTAAGTATCAAACAAAATTATAAAATTTACCTATATTTTTTTTGACTATTAAAAACACACTCCTTTTTTTGCCACTTAAGTGCGCAATGGTTTAATAAATGAGTTTTATCTAAAAAAAGCAAAACTCGTAACCTATAATATATAAATATTATACTTTTTAAATTTTTAAATTGCGCCATCCGCATTCATAGTAAAAAATCTAACCCCCTCCCCGGGAGGGTAGTTTTTGTAATGATTTTTCTTATCTTTTGTTTTATAATTCTTATACTTTATGTCATAAAGGATAGAGTTTTGTATCAATTAACAACATTTGGAAGGAATAAATAAAAAAACATATGACTATATATCATATGCCAATAAAAAATTAATTATGATAAGAATAAGAAAAAAAGTGAACCTCCTTTGTTGTTGGTCCAACTTTTTCAGTTCACTTCACTAGTACACTTAAATTATTTTACATCGATTACTTCTTCTTTTTGGTTTTCCTTATTTTTTTCATTTCGCATTAAAAAATTATATAAACAAAAAACAAAAGCTAAAGCAAGTATCATAGTTCCAAAATATATACCAGCATCACCATGGAATAATTCACTAACTCCTTCACGAGCATGATTGGTACTCTTAGGTAAGGTAATCATCAAAATAGTAGAAACTAATGATAAAATAGCTTCAATCAAATAAAATAAATTATGATTTTTTATCTTTGTAAAAGGAAGAATTGCACAAAAAGATACAAGAAAAATCATAATTAAACCAAATATATTAAAGCCATAGATTACATATTCTACATCT
>JALEMY010000018.1 GCA_022767485.1 Erysipelotrichaceae bacterium | reverse complement strand
ACAAGGCATAATATTGGATAATTATCAAGTCGTTTTAGATGTCATTTTAGAAACGATAAAAAAAGCAAGTCAAGTCGTCATGGATATTTACCATGGCGATTTTGCTATACGTTATAAAAATGACAAAAGTGTCGTTACAAACGCAGATATTGCTTCAGAAAAAATAATCAAAACTTCCCTACAAGAAAAATTTCCCAATTATGCTATATTATCAGAAGAAAGCGTAGATGATTTATCAAGAATTTATAATGATTATTGCTTTATTGTTGATCCTATTGATGGAACGCAAGATTTTGTCAAAAAAACGAATCAATTTTCTATAAATATTGCGCTTTCATATAAAAAAGAAATCGTTGTTGGTGTCATTGCCATTCCATATTACAATAAATACTATTATGCTATTAAAGGACAAGGTGCTTATAAAATAGAAAATGGTGTAAAAAGTCAAATACATGTTTCTAATAAAACTTGTAATTTAACATTGCTTGCTTCAAATTTTTTCTATAATGAAAACAACTACTTTGCTTCATCTTCATTGATTAAAGAAATTAAAAGAGTTGGTTCTTCTTATAAAGCGTGTTTAATCGCTGAAGGTAGCGCAGAATTATATATTAAAGACGATGCTAAAACCAAAGAATGGGATAGTGCGCCATGTGAAATTATTGTAAGTGAAGCACATGGTATAATGCGCGATGTATATGGAAATAAAAAGACATATAACAATGCTGATGTTTATAATAAAACAGGATTTATTATCACTAATTGTATAGAAAATTTAAATAGATTTAAGAAAGGAAAATGAACATGAAGATTGGTAAAAAAACAATTATATATATAGTATTATTTGTTTTTTTACTATCTTTTTTTTATTTAGTCATTTCTTCTTTCTTTTCATCTTCCTTAAGATTTAAGTCATATTTTACTTATGATGAAATAATAAATGATAATGAACTTGAAATTTCTTATCTTGTAAATGATAAAGATCAAATTATATTAGCATATCAAAAAGATGAAAAAATATATATTAGTGAAATTACTCATGATGATGAAAAAGCTAAGAATATTATGCATATTGATATATCAAGTTATGATAGATTTTATATGCTTAAACAATATGGAAATTATTACTACTTGTTTTTAAATTCAAAAGAGAAAATAATAAAAATTGATTTATTAAATAAAACGTATGAATGCTTTGAATTTCCACTTTCTTTAAACATTATCATCAATGAATATGATAATAATTTTTATTTGTATGAAGATAATAAACTTTATTTACTAATTGGTGATGAAAAAATATTAAAATATACATTACCAGATAAAAAAATCAATGCTAAAGAAATATTTTTCACTAGTGAATCGACCTTTTTTATTGCCACTTACGATGGAAAAATATACTATTATGATAATTTGAATGTAAAAGAAAGCACTAACATATGTACTAATTATTTTTATTATCAAAAGAAAATGTATTATACATATTATATCGATAATAAAAAAATGGGTATTTGTTATTTTGATGGTAAAGATGAAATAGCTTTTCAAATACCTAGAACATTTTATCTTTCCTTTATCGTTAAAGGTGATTATTTATACTTAATTGATAAAGATAATATTTATAAGGTGTGCATTTCAAGAAAAAAAAGACAAGAAAAACTAGTTATGGGAAAGTATGAAAACATGGACTATAATTTAGAAAATATTTTAATAATTAACGATAAAATGATGTATTTACCAATGAAAAAGAAAATAGATGAGAATTCATTTTTAATGCAATTATATCGCTATAAAATATAAAAAAGATGTTAAATGTAATCAATTAGTAATTACAAAAAACATCTTTTTTTATTATTTAATATTGTTGATATTTAGGGACACGACTTATATCACGATATAATTGGTTATTGTAAAGTGATACATCAATCGGTTGTTCATTTATTATTTTTCCAGCCTTATTTGAGGATGAAATTATAGGCTCATTATAGTAATAATATCCATATCCTTGATTTACATATGGACTAATATAGTTGTAATTATTAGCATAATAAGGATAAGGGTAGTTGTAGTTATATGGTTGCTGATAATAAGGCATATTTTTATTATCAAACGCTGTTCCTGCAGCACCGCCAACAATTAAACCACCTAGAAATGGAATTAATCTTTGATCTTCATACATAAAAAATACCTCCTAAAATATCATATGTAATTTAAGAGGTAATGGTTAATTTAAATAAGGTTTAATTTTATCTATAGGAAGACCAACTACATTATTATAATCGCCATCGATATGATCTATAAACTCACGAGCTTCACCTTGAATTGCATAGGCTCCAGCTTTATCATAAATAGAATTTAATGAACAATAATCTTGTATTTGTTTTTCACTTAGCTTCTTAAAAGTTACTTTCGTTACGCAACGAATTTTCTTTTTAAATTCTTTGCTAATTATATAAACACCTGTAACCACTAAATGAGTTTTATTGGATAAAAGGCTAATCATTCTAATAGCATCTTCTTTATCTTTTGGTTTTCCAAGTATTTGATGTTTGCAAATAACTGTAGTGTCAGCTCCAATAACTAAGGCATCCAAGTTTTTTTTAAACACTTCTAGAGCTTTTTGCTTTGCTAAATAGCATGAGACATAAGTTAGTGGATAGCACTTTAAAATCTTTTCATCTTTTGTTGCAGGGATTATTTCGAAGTTATCGACAATTTGACTAAGCAATTCTTTTCTTCTAGGAGATGAACTTGCTAAAATTATTCTTTTCATATTATTCGTGTTTAATTAAGATTACTGGGATAATTATTGGTTCTCTTTGAGTTCTTTCATATACAAATTCTAAAGTAGAACGTTTGATTTCATTTTTAATATCTGTTAGGGTAACCTTATTTTTAAGTAGTTTAGATAAAGCATTATAAACGACTCTTTCAGCTTCGATTAATAATTCTCCACGTTCTTTTAAAAATATAAAGCCTCTTGAAACAATTGATGGAGGTTTCAACAAAGTGTTAGTTTTCAAATCGATTGGAACAACGATAGAAATCAAACCATCATTTCCAAGTTTAATACGATCTTTAATTACGAAATCATCGATGCCATTAATATCAAAGCCATCGATATATTTTGTTCCAACATCAATTTTTTTACCGCGTTTGACGTTTCCTTTATACATTACTAATACATCGCCATTATCACATATAAATGTATGTTCTTTATTAACAATTCCCATCATATTTGCCAAATCACCATGAAGTTTTAACATACGATATTCCCCATGTACAGGCATAAAATACTTTGGTTTTACAAGTTTTAACATCAGTTTTAATTCTTCTCTTTGAGCATGTCCTGAAGTGTGAACTGAATATAAGGCGTTGTTTACAATCACTTCAGCACCTTGCTTAGATAACATATTAATTACTTTAGTAACTGGAGCTAAATTGCCAGGGATAGGATTGCTTGAAAAAACGACAGTATCTCCAGGAATAATACGAATTACTTTATGGGTATTATTAGCAATTCTACTTAAAGCAGCCATTGGTTCTCCTTGTGAACCTGTACATAAAATCAATATTTCATTTAAGTTTTGATATGCGGATATTTTAGCAGTTTCGATATCATAAATGTAATTATCAGGGCATTTTATATATCCAAGTTTTCTACCAGTTGAAATAGCATTTTCCATAGAACGGCCAAAAACTAAAATTTTACGATTATATTTTACTGATGTTTCAATGATTTGTTGGATTCTATGAACGTTACTTGCAAATGTTGCAATAATAATTCTTCCTGTAGCGCTTTTAAAAATTTCATGAAGTGATTTTGAAACATCTCTTTCAGATTTTGATGATCCTTCGACTTCAGCATTAGTGGAATCAGCCATATATAATGTTACACCTTGTTCGCCAAGTCTTGCAATTTTTGCAAGCTCGATATCTTGGCCAATTGGTGTTAAGTCAACTTTAAAGTCACCAGTTTCCACAATTCTACCATTTGGGGTATCGATGCATAAACCTAATGAATCAGGAATTGAGTGAGTCGTTGAGAAAAAAGAAATGTTTAGCTGACCTATTTTTACTTGACTATTAGAGTCGATTTCTTGAAAGTGAGCAAGATGACTTAAATTAGCTTCTTCAAGCTTATTTTTGATTAAGCCAGTAGTTAACTTTGAAGCATAGATTAATGGAATGTTAACACTTTGTAGTAAAAAAGGAATACCACCAATGTGGTCTTCATGACCATGAGTAATAAATAATGCTTTGATCTTCGCACTATTTTTAATTAAATATTGGTAATCAGGAATTACATAATCGATTCCTGGTAATTCGTTTTCAGGGAATTTTACACCAGCATCGATAATGATGATACTACCACCATGTTCGATACAATAAATATTTTTACCAACTTCATTTAAACCGCCAAGGGCAAATATATATGTTTTGATTGCTTTAGTTTCCGTAGGTTTTTCTTCAATTTTACGTTGAATTATTTCTTCCATAAACATACCATCTCCTTAAAATCATTAACATGAGTTTTACATTGCTTATTATACCACATCTTTTTAATAAAAAAAGATTCAGTTAAAAAATGAAAGTGCTTTCATTAAATTTTTTTTCTTTTTTATTAAATAATGTCGCTCTTTTTTTAAATTTGTGTATCCTAATAGCAATATGATATCAAAATCATAAGGTATATTAACACACAAGCGCACATTCAATTTGTTTTTTATTAAACAATCTTTTAATTTTAATGCTAATGATGGATCTTTAGATGAACCATAATAAACATTAATGCCTGAAAAATAGCCATAATCAAAACCAAGATACATTTTCATATTTTGATGATTAATGACTTTTTTAATATTATTCAAATAATTATATTCAAAACTATTTTTACTCCATTGTTGTATATATAACAAAGAAATCACCAATGTATTATATGTTACTTTTCTTCATTATTATCATCTATTAGTTTAGTTACAGATACTCTTTCAACTGTAAATTGTTTTGCTCTCATAACTTGAATTTTATATCCTTCAAATTCAAAAGAATCTTTCTCTAAAGGAAATCTTCCAAGCTTATCGGTAATCCAGCCACCTACAGTAGTATTGATACTATCGTAATTATTTTCATAATCATAACCGATAATATCAAAGAAATCAAAGATATTCATATCACCATCAATAGTAAATTTTTTCTTGTTTACTTTATGGTATTCATCCATTTCTTCTTCGTCTTTTTCATCGTAGATTTCACCTACTAATTCTTCTAAAATATCTTCCATAGTTAGCAAACCTGATGTTCCTCCATATTCATCTTTAACGATGGCCATATGAATATGATTTTGTCGCAATTCTTTTAAAATCGAGGAAATAGATTGAGTTTGGAATACATAAAGAGGTTCAGTTAATAACTTTCTAACATCGATTTTTTCTCCGCTTATATGACATTTAATAAGTTTTTTTGTATTTAATATTCCGATGATATTATCGATGGTTTCATCATATACTGGGATTCTTGAATAGTTAAATAATTTTGGATTGTTTAATAATTCATTAATGTCATCTTGAATGTTATAAGCAAAAAAATCGACACGATGAACCATGATTTCTATTGCGTCAACATCGATAAAATCGATAGCATTGGTAATTAATTCTTGTGTACCTTCATCAATTAATCCTTGCTCTTCCATAGTATCAACCATTTCAATTAATTCATCATCAGTAACATTTTCTTTTTTCCTTTTAGTTAGTAATTTGATAAATCCTTTTAATGTTAATTGAACAAGTTTCGTTAAAGGATAAAATAGAATTTGGAAAAATTTTAATGGATAAGATAAAATTTTTGAAAGTGCAAACGAATAAGATGTTGCAAATGATTTAGGAATAATTTCACCAAAAACTAAGATGATAATCGCCATAATAATCGTTGCCATCATTTCACCATTTTCTGGGTTTATAGCTACAAATAATAGTGTTGCTAAAGATGAAGCTGCGATGTTTACAAAGTCATTACCAATTAAAATTGTAGTGATTGTTTCATTATAATCATTGACAAATTTAAAGGCAAGTTTAGCTTTTTTATCATTGTTTTGTGCTTGTCTTTCAAGACGAACTTTATTAACTTTTGCTAAAGCCATTTCCACTCCTGAAAAAAATGCAGATAAAATGACACATAAAACAAGTAGTATTATCATGATTTCCTTACTCATGATAATCACCACCTTCGTTGCTTTCATCAATGTCACCAACTAGTTCTTCTAATAAATCTTCCATAGTGACAATGCCTAAAGTGTTGCCTTCTTTATCGCAAACGATAGCCATGTGTGTTTTTTGCTTTTTCATATCTTCAAAAATCGTATCTAAATGGACATTTGGGCGAACAAAAATAGGCTCAACTAACAATTTTTCTATGTCGTAGTTTTCCTTAGTCATTAAAGCTTTTAATAATTTTTGTGTATGTAAAATACCAATGATATGATCGATGCTATCTTTATATACAGGAATACGAGTAAAAGGACTATCAACAATATAGTCAATCAAATCCTCTTTACTTAGTGTTTCATTGATATTTAATGCGCAAATGTTTTCTCTAGGACACATCACTTGTTTTACTTTCATATCATCGAAATCAACAGCGGATTGAATAATTTCTTTTTCTTCTTCTTTAATCAATCCTTCCTTTTCAATACTTCCTACAATGTGCTTTAAGTCTTCTTCATCAAGTAAAGGTTCGTCTTCTTTAGTTTTAAATATCTTTTTTAATAACCATACAAGTCCCCTAAATATCAATGTTATAGGTGTTAATAAAATATCTAAAACTAATAGTGGATATATAACAATTTGACAAATCTTATTAGGGAAAGCTTTTCCAATATGTTTTGGAATTATTTCACCTACAAAAAAAACAATTAATGTTGACACAATAATTGATACAAGAGAACCGATTTCTGTATAATTTTCAATTTGTAATGTGTCTTGAAAAAGGGAAACAAATAACATGGTTGACATAACAGAAATCAAAATATTTACGATATTATTTCCAATAAGATTAGTAATGATATATTTGTCAAATTGATTAAGACATTTAATAACCAATTTAGAACTATTTTTTCCTTCATCAGATGATATTTTCATCTTGAATTGATCACAATATGAAAAAGCGTTTTCAGTCATTGAAAAAAAGGCTGAACATAAAAGTAATACAATTAATAAAATCACACGGGTCAGGCTATCCATAAAGAAATCATCACACTCCAATATATCTTTTTGATATCGAATACATTATACCATTAATTTTCTAAGTTTCAATAATAATTAACTTTTAATCCATTGATATCCATAGTTATATTAACAATAAATTTTATAATCCATAAACTTAAAAAGAATAATTCACCAAGAGCACATAAAATATATAAAATAGAACCAATAAAAACTCCACCTTGAATCATATATGTAAAATTATAAAAAAGCAAAACACTGACTCCAAATAAAATATATTTCAAAACGAAAAATAAAATGATAAATCCCATATGTTTTAGATAATTTTCGATTAGTGTATAGCGAATAAAGATAAAGAATAAAAATAAAAAGAATGCTAAAACTATTAAGTAGAAGATTTTTAAAGAATCAAGATGTGATAAAAATGAAACAAGACAATTGCTAATCACTTTAAAATCTATGATATCAACAACATCTAAATCCATAAAAATATCAATAAAAGTAGTTTTAGATAATAGTTGATATATTTCTATTTCACTTTGTTTTAAAGAAGATAATAAGGGAAAAACAAAAAAAAGATCTTTGATAATAAAAATTGCCAGCAATATAGCAAATAGCATAAAAAAGTTTTTAATAGATATATCAATTATTTGTCTTTTTTTGTCCATATTTGTCTTTAACCCTTTCTATTGATACAAATTATATAATATAAACTAGAAATAATCTATAATATTTAAAAAATATTATTGAAAAAGAAGTTTGTTTTGTGTTATCATAAATAAGCATATGTAGTATTGATTTCTAGGAGGTATTACAATTATGAATAAATTTAAAGCATTTTTTGCAAAAGTTGGCAATTATATTAAAAATACAGCATGGATTCAACCGCTATTAATTGTTGTAATTATTTTTGTATTGTTATTCTCACTTAGCCCATTAACAAGCGCTATTAAAAAGGGATGGACAAGTTTAACAACAACAAACGATATGAAAAAAATTTCCTATAAAGAATATGTTGAATTGATTAGCAATTCTCAAAGCGATGATAAATATGTTATCGTTTTCACTCAAAAGAATTGCGATCACTGTCCTAAGTTTTATAAGAGTATGAATGAATATTTAAAGAAATCTTATACTGGTGATGAATTTACAATCTATAATGTTGACTTATCAACTAAATCAACAAAAGTAAAAATCAATGGTGTAAAATATTTACAATACAAAGATGCAAGCTGTGGATTAGTATCACCTGCAAATTCTACAAAAGAGGAAATTATTGCTCAAGATTACATCAAAAAATTAGATGAAAGAGTTCAAGAGTTTGTCAAAGCATATGGTGAAGGTTCACCAAGCGATATCCAAACAGTTAGCAATAGCACATACACATATGTTTCTACACCATTAGTTATTTGGTATGAAGGTGGTTTTGAAACTAGAGTTTCTAATAGTTTTGAATCAGCAGTTACTATGAATGCTAACGGCGATAAAGCAACAGCTTCTTCATTTAAATCATACATTGAAAATTTTGATGAAGCTAACATTGATTTGAACTGGAATGATCCATTCGATTTGACTTATAGTACTTACTCACACATTAAAGACGCATTTTAAAAGCACATATTTGTGCTTTTTTTAAAAGGAGAAAACATGAAGAAAAAAATAGCAATGATTTCTATTTTGCTTTTGCCTTTAGTTAGTTGTGCTACAAATGATAATGTAATATCGTTTGAAGAATATGTTCAAATTGTTACTAATGCTTCTTGTGAGCAAAAAAACATTTTTGTTTTTGAATCATCCTCATGTCCTCATTGTAAGAAAATAAAACCACTTATAAATGAATATATGAAAAGCAATGAAGATGTTAATATATATATGTTATCGGTAGATTATAAATATAGTATATCTATGAATTATGTATATGATGATAAAACTATGGGTTATTTATCTGGTGATTCTAGCAATGATTGTATTAAAAGATTGGATAATCGTATTGCAAAGTATGTTAGTGAGACTAAAATTATTCCTTCAACAGAAGACATTATTTTTGATGGGTCGGTTTATAGTAATTATTATATTTACACTTTTACTCCATTGATATTATGGTATGAAGGAAATATTGAGGTTAAAATAGCAAACAATGTTGAAAAAATGTTAGAGCAAAATGATGATGGAAAGATAATATATTCATCATTTGAAAGCTTTATGGCTTTTCCTAATGAAAAACCATCTTGGAATCAACCATTTGATTTAACATCTTATAAATAGTAAAAAAACTGTTATGACTTTTTCAGTTCACTTCAATGTCATAACAGTTTTTTTATCCTTTTAATTTATTGACTCTTGATAGAGTTGGAAAATTTTGTTGTCTTAGCGCCTCATAAGCAATTATTGCAACGGTGTTTGATAAGTTTAAGCAACGGGCATTTTCATCCATCGGGATGCGCAAGCGATGCTCATAATATTTTTCGTGAATATAATCTGGTAGACCATGTGTTTCACTACCAAAGATAAAATAATAATCGGCATCTACATTGCTTAAATTCGCATCGCAATATGTAAAATCAGCAAACCTTGTAATGATATAGGTATATTTTTGCTGTGGATTACATTTGTTTAAAAAATCATCAAAATCTTCATATAAATCAAATTTAAATGAACGAAGATAATCAAGACCTGCTCTTTTAAACGAGGCAGCATCGATATTAAATCCTAATGGTTTAATAAGATGTAATTTGGCATTACTTGCCATACAAGTACGTATTATATTACCTGTATTTGGTGGAATTTCTGGTTGAAATAAAACGATATGTATCACTATTCTTCTTCGCTTTCTGGTAGTTTTACGTTGTGATAAACACTTTGAACGTCGTCAACTTCATCAAGCATAGCAAGCAATCTTTCAAATTTTACTAATTTTTCATCGTTTAATTCTAATTCTTCTGAAGGTATTAATTTAACTTCATCAGTTTCAAATTCGTTAATTCCAGCAGCAGCTAAAGCTTCTTCCATTGCTTCAAGTGCACTTGGATCAGCTAATACTTTAACATAGCCTTCTTCATCTGTTGAAGCATCGATTACATCAACGCCTGCTTCAAGTAAAACTTCAAGAGCTTCATCAGCACTTTTACCGTTAAATTCTACTACTGCATATTTTGTAAACATATATGAAACACAACCATTTGTTCCAATAGAACCACCACATTTTGTAAATACTGAACGTACTTCTGTAAATGCACGGTTAACGTTATCTGTTAATGTTTCAACGATAATAGCAGAATTTCCAGGTCCATATCCTTCATAAATGTTACGAATAAGTGCTTCACCACTTCCGCCAGAAGCTTTTTTAATAGCATTTTCAATAACGTGTGATGGAACTTGTGCTTTCTTTGCTTTATCAATTGCTGTTCTTAATGCAATATTTGCGTTTGGATCTGTAGATCCTTTTTTAGCAGCTAAATATATATCACGACTCATACGATTATATAAAGCTGATTTTGCTGCAGCAGTTGCTGCCATAGCCTTTGCTCTTACTTCATGTGCTCTTCCCATATTTTTTCTCCTTTATTTTGATTTATTATCATAGCATAAGATCTTTATGTTAATTATTCTTCCACAATCTATAAAAAACTCACTTGCAAGGGATAAATATTCAAGATAGTCTTGATTTAACATTTTATTATCTATAACAAAAAGTTTAATTTCTAGTGCTATTTCAAATAACTTACAAGCAATTTTATGACCATCATAAGATATTTCTTCTTCACTTTTAAAACCGTAAGTATTTTTAACGTTTTCAAGAAGTGATCTCAGGTTAATAACATTGCGTATATCAATGTATTCTTTTTGGTCGATGATAGATTTTTTAATTAAGTATATAACTTTATTAATATCTTCTATTCTCTTTGATAAATCAAGGGAAGGATAAGATGAAAGTAAAGCTAATATATAGCCAACTTTACTTTGAATAAGATCCAATTTTAAAGTTTGTTCATTCATCAAGTGTCTCCCCTTTATTTATTGAAAAGAAGAGTTGGTAGGTGAATTCCACCAACTCTAAGTGTTTTAATTTATTATTCTTCTACTTTAGCCATTTTTGCTAATTTAGCCCAACGTTTCATTGCATATTTTTGATTTTCTGTTAATAAGCGTTCAGCTTCATCAGGGTTAACCTTTGGAAGTTGTGAATAACGTGTTTGAGATAATAGATAGTTTCTATATCCTTCAAAATCAGGTTCTTTGCAATCTAGTTGGAATGGATTTAAGCCTTGTTCTTCTCTTCTTGGATCATAACGGAAGATTGGCCAATATCCAACTCTTGTAGCTTCTTTTTGGCTCTTTTGATGGTTAACTAAGCCACCTTTGATACCTTGTGAAATACAAGGTGAGTAAGCAAGAATTAATGATGGTCCATCGTATGATTCAGCTTCTTTTAAGGCTTTGATTGCTTGGTTTCTATCAGCACCCATTGAAATAGAGGCAACATATACATGGCCATAAGCCATAGCAATTGAAGCCATATCTTTCTTAGCAGTTTGTTTTCCTGCAGCTGCAAATTTAGCAATTGCACCTTCTGGAGTTGATTTAGAAGCTTGACCACCAGTATTTGAATAAATTTCAGTATCAAGAATTAATACGTTGATATTATCATTTGAAGCGATAACGTGATCTAGTCCACCATAACCAATATCGTATCCCCAGCCATCGCCACCAATTGCCCAAACTGATTTGTCAACTAAATCACCTTGGCGAGCAAGTAATGCTTTAATACCTTCGTTTTTAGAAGCTTTAATAGCATCTAATAATTCATTAAGCATAGCACGTGTTACATCTTTATTTGAAATGTTTGCAACATATTTATTTAATAATGCTTGTAAAGGTTCTTCACAATCAGCGATATTATCTTTAATGATTTGACAAACTTCACTAAGTTTAATATTTGTTGCAACTCTCATACCATATGCATATTCAGCATTATCTTCAAATAATGAGTTAGCCCATGCTGGTCCTTGGCCATTTTCATCTTTTACGAATGGAGTAGATGGAGTTGAACCACAATAAATTGATGAACAACCAGTTGCGTTACCAATTAGTAAATCCTTACCAAATAATTGAGAAATTAAACGGTAATATGGAGTTTCTCCACAACCAGCACATGATCCTGATACTTCAAAGTATGGTTTTAAGAATGAAGCACCTTTAACAGTGTTTGTGTTCATTGGTGTTCTATATGGTACTTTTAAGTAATAGTAATCAGCAACTTCAGATTGTGCCATTTCACCTTTAACATCTTGCATAGATAAAGCTTTTTTAATTTCACCAGTTGCAAGATCTTTCTTACCAGGACATTCAGAAACACAAAGTCCACAACCTACACAGTTATCTGGAGAAACTTGGATTCTATATTTATATTGTGCCATTCCAGGACCCATAGCTTTTAATACATCTTGTCCTAAAGATGGAGCAGCAGCAACTTCTTCATCTGTTGGTAAAAATGCACGAATAGTTGCATGAGGACATACGATTACACAATTACCACATTGGATACAATTTTCACTATGCCAGTGAGGGACTTCAGTAGCAATATTACGTTTTTCAAAATAAGTAGTATTTGCTTCCATTGAACCTTTTAGTAAATCACCTTTTAAGAAAGCTGATACAGGAAGGTCATAACCACGTAAATCATTGATTTCAGTAGCGTATTCATCAAAGTATTCAGAAATACCAGGTTTCTTAACTGGATTAACCACTAAGTTTTTCCATTCAGGTTTAACACTAACACGTTTAACTTGGCCACCTTTTTCAATAGCAACATAGTTCATCTTTACAATTTCTTCACCTTTTTTGCTATATGATTTTTTAGCTGCAGCTTTCATATATTCAACAGCTTCATCATATGGCATAATATTAGCTAGTTTAAAGAATGAAGATTGTAAAATTGTATTAGTTCTTCTACCCATACCAATTTTAGCAGCGATTGCTGTAGCATTGATAATGTAGAATTTAGCTTTCTTTTCAGCTAATGCTTTCTTAAAACTATTTGGAAGTTTATCTTCGATTTCATCAGCAGAGAAAGTAGTATTTAATAAGAATGTACCACCAACAGCTAAGCTCTTTAATAAATCATATTTGAAAATATATTCATCTAATGAACAAGACATAAAGTCAGCATGTTCAATATAATAAGTTGAATGAATAGGTGAATTTCCAAATCTTAAGTGTGAACGTGTTACGCCACCTGATTTTTTAGAGTCATATTGGAAATATGCTTGAACATATTTATCTGTGTGGTCACCAATAATTTTAATAGAGTTTTTATTAGCAGATACTGTACCATCTGAACCAAGACCCCAGAATAAACAAGAAGTGTAGTCACCTTTGATGTGGTATTTTTCATCAACTGGGATAGATTTAAATGTAACATCATCGTTGATTCCAACTGTAAAGTCAGTGTGAGCAGCAGCTGATTTCATAAAGTCGAAAACAGACTTGATGTGTTTAGGTTGTGTATCTCTTGAAGCAAGACCATAACGACCACCGATTACTTTAATCTTTCTGCCTTGTTGTGCTAAAGCAGCAACAACATCAAGATATAATGGATCACCAAGTGCGCCTGGTTCTTTTGTTCTATCTAATACAGCGATTCTTTTTACAGTTGTAGGGATAACATTAGCTAAATGACTAGAAGAAAATGGACGATATAAATAAACTTTAACCATACCAACTTTCTTACCTTTAGCTGTTAAATCAGCAACAACTTCTTTCATTGTTTCTGTAACAGAACCCATAGCGATAATTACATCAGTAGCATCGCTTGCACCTTCATAAACGAATGGAGCATAGTGACGATGAGTAACTTCACTAATCTTTTTCATGTGTTTTTCAACGATACCTACAAGACGATCAGTTGCAAGGTTTGCAGCTTCTCTTCCTTGGAAGTAAATATCATCGTTTTCAGCACCACCACGAGTAATAGGGTTAGTGTGTGGATTTAGTGCATTTCTTTTAAATTCTTTGATAGCAGTTTCAACTTCAGGAGTTATTAAAGCTTTTAAATCTTCATAATCCCAAGTTTCAACTTTATCGATTTCATGTGATGTTCTAAAACCATCAAAGAAATTGATGAAAGGATAAGAACCTTCAATTGCAGAAAGATGAGCAACTGGGGATAAATCCATAATTTCTTGAACAGAGTGTTCACATAACATTGCAACACCTGTTTGTCTACAAGCATAAATATCTTGGTGATCACCAAAGATTGCTAAAGAACGAGTTGCAAGTGCACGTGCAGAAACATGGAATACAACAGGAAGTAATTCACCAACACATTTATAGATGTTAGGAATCATTAATAATAGACCTTGAGAAGCAGTGTAAGTAGCAGCTAAAGCACCAGCTTCTGCAGCACCATGAACTGTACCTGAAGCACCACCTTCAGATTGCATTTCAACAACCTTTACTTTTGAACCAAAAACGTTTTTTCTTCCTTGGGCTGTCCATTCGTCAATGTTTTCAGCCATTGGAGATGATGGAGTAATTGGGAAAATGCCAGCAAATTCAGTAAACGCATAAGCAACGTGAGCAGCAGCAGTATTTCCATCCATCGAAACAAACTTGAATGCCATTTAAATTTCCTCCTATATAAATTGCATGTTGTTTTTTATTTATAATAATAAAAAACGTCGGTTATATTATAGCACCTTCATTTATCTTTTTCACTATTTTTATAAAAAAATCCAACAAAATTTGCTAAATAAAAAAAGAAAACCAATTTTTATGATTTTCTTTTTAATTTTTATATGAATCTATCACTTGTTTTAATAGTTTAATATCATCGCTCATAATCGCATCACATTTTAAATCAATTAACTTTCTCATCGTTATTTCATCATTGATCGTCCAATATTGCACAGCTATATTTCTTTTATGAGCTTGTCTTATATATTGTTTCTTATCAAGTTTTATTTTTATTCCTTTAATGTTGTAAGATGTAGGAATTTGTAAGCAAGCAAAAGAGCAATTTGCAAAGATATTTACTTTTAGCATCTCACTAATAATAAAAGTTGCAGCATTAGACGTTGAAGCACCAGTTAATAATGATGGATGATGTTTTCTTAAATTTTCTTGTATTTCATCATGAAAAGTCCCTATTACAACGCGATTTTTATAATTGATGTAACGAGTAGATAATGCCTCATCGATAATGTTAGCAGCAATACATCCTTTCTCCCCTGGATTTTTAATTTCTAAGATGAATAGTAAAGTGGGATTTGATTCATAAAAACAATCAAATAATTCAGAAAATTCAACGATTTGTAACTGATTATCTATCACTTCTTGCATCGATAAGTTTTGATATGGAAAGTTACCTTCTTCATCACAAAAATAATAGCCAAAATTAAACTGTTTCAACTCTTTTAATGTGTAATCGCTTATATAATGACGAGCATTTTCATCTTTACATAATTCTTTAACTTCATCTAATGTTTTATTAGGATTTACATTGCTAGTTCTATCGATATAAGCATCGTGATTATAAACTAAATAATTATCTTTAGTTAGCCATAAGTCACTTTCTAAGATGTCAACATGATATTCATTAACAGCACTTTTATAGGCTTTTAATGTGTTTTCAGGATTGTTGATTGCTCCTCCTCTATGAGCAGCTATCATCGGTAAATCATTTTGACTTAAAAATGGATTAACATCAATAGCTTTTTTGGCAGGGATAATATTTATAGACGTCATAAACAAAGCAAATATGACGATAACAAAAATAGTTATTTTAACTTTCTTATGTTTTTTCATTTCCATCACCCAGTAGTTAATTATATTAATTTTAATGTAAAAAGCAAATAAAAAAGTTATTAGATAAAATCCAATAACTCTTAACGTGTTTATTCAGCTTGAACTTGATTTTGCTCTGCGCCTAATTTTTCTAAAGCCTCTTTTTCAATTTGGGCTTTAACCATTTTCTTTTTAGTTTTACTTGCAACAACTAAATCGATGATAGCTGGAATAATATATAAGACAATACCACCAAATATGATTAAAAATAAAGCATATACTTTTAATGCAGTACAACCGGCTTTTTTAAATACACCCCAAAGACCAAAT
>JALEMY010000003.1 GCA_022767485.1 Erysipelotrichaceae bacterium | reverse complement strand
CTTTTACTTCATATGTAAGCCATGCTCCATAAGCTGCGGCATCATATTCACCTGTTTGTAAAGTTAATTGTCCATTTTCTTGGATGAAACCTTTTGTGTCAACAGTTGTAAGTGCCCAGTTTTCATTTGCTACCGTATAATCTGCAGCAACGAATGTTTTTGTTTCGCTTGCTTTTGCATTAACAGATGGAATTTCACCTTGAAAAGCAAACAAGCCTAAAGCAACTACTAAAATACTACTTAAGTGTTTCTTTTTCATAATATCTCCTTTTCTTTTTTTTATTTTATTTGTTAATAAGTTTTTCACTTATTAGAAATCAATTTTTGATCTAGCTTTATTATTGTATTTACATAATACTCACAAAACTCTTTACTTTTAACACTATTTGATACTTGTAGCGTTTTTAATGGTTTGTGATGCCAGTTGAAATCACATAAATTAATTAGTTTTCCTTTGGCATATCTTCCTTTTGTAATCACATCAAGTTTTCCATTATTAAAACTTACATACTCGTTAGATATTGCTTCAGATAAAGCTAATGGGTCATGTAGAAATATTTTATGTTTCCACATTTTTGACATACTCATCACCGTTTTTACTAATTCGCTTTTACAAGCAAATAAACGATTTGTTTGCTCGCTTGTTAGTTCACATTGGAATGTGACATCTAAACTAACCACTTTCTTAGGTATGCTACTATCTAATACTATCTTTGCAGCATCTGGGTCACAAGAGATGTTAAATTCATTTAAATTCATCGTAATTGCGCCACCCATAATGACTATTTCTTTAATATTTTTCAAACATGAATCGTTTGTTTTTATAAGACTTGCAATATTACTAAGGGCACCAAGTGTTACTATTGTCACATCTTTATTACTTGAAAGTGTTTTTATCAAACCAACTAATGCTGTTTCTTTTTCAATTATTGCCCCTTCAAATTTTTCTTTGATATAAGTAATTGGCTCTTTGTCTTTATTTACAACATCATGAAAGACTTTTCTTGTTTTAAATGGCAATTCTTCTCCTTTATATACCTTTACATCCTCATTAGCCATATCAAATAATGTCTTAGCAATTTTTGCTCTTTTCAAGGTGTTTTCAAATACTGTAGAAACGCCAAGTATTTTGATTTCATCGCTTTTTGCAATTGCTAATGATAAAGCTAAGGCATCATCAATATCTCCACCAATATCCGTATCTATCCATATATTTTTCATAACATTCTCCTACATTTTAATCGATGAACCAAGTAAGCCTCTAATATAATATTTATTACCAAAAATAAAGACAATAAGAAGTGGAATAGATGATAATAAATATCCTGCGTATGTTACTGGCATATTTTGTGAATACATATTTCTAAATTCTACAATTAATCCAGACGAAATAGTCAAAGCCTTATAGTTTGTTGAAATAATTGTCATTGGCCATAAATAATCATTCCATATAGCGTTCATTTGCATAATTGCTTGGGTAATTAATATCGGCATTGAAAGAGGAATAGCAATTTTTGTAAAAACTTGAAATTCATTTGCGCCATCAATTTTAGCAGAATCAAATAATTCTTGTGGTAAACTCTTAAAAAACATTGAAAGTAAAAATACCGCTCCAACCGGTTGCATTGTCAGTTGAGGAATCAATAATGCGATTAATTTGTCATTTAAATGCAAGTCTCTATAAAGTAAAAATTGTGGTACTAAAGTTAATACTCCAGGAATCATCATTAAACATAAAACCATCGTAAAAAATAATGTTCTTCCAGGAAAATTCATTCTAGCAAAAGCAAACGAGGCCATAGATGCAATAATTGATGAACCTATTATTCCAAAAAAGGCAACAGCAATCGTGTTATATACATACACTTTTATTTTTTCAAAGGCAGTAGATAAATTTACAAGTTTTAAAGGTAATGTTGGATAAAATTTACTTAAATCATATTCATTCACAGTTTTAAATGCACACCATACAGACATCAATAAAGGATAAACCATACAAAATAGCAAAACAGCCATCGTAATATGAAGTAATATTTGTCCCCATGGTATTTTGATTTGTTTTGTTTTTTTATTAGAAATATTAAGTGTTTGACAATTCATCTGCTCACCCCCTTACTCGTTTTCTCCAGCTTTAGCAAATGGTCCATATTTCATAGCTTTAAACGCTATAAATGTTATTGTAAAGATGACGACAAACAATGTTGTTCCTATAGCACAAGCATAGCCATATCTACCATTTGAAAAAGCAAGTTTATACATGTACCATCCTGGCACATAAGTTGAATAACCCGGTCCTCCATTTGTTAAGACGATTTGTATTCCATAGTCTTGTAACAAACCAATCAAACCAAAAATGAAGAAATAGCGGATTTGACCTAATAATAATGGAAAATCTATTTTAAATATTCTTTTAAATGTTCCACATCCATCTAATTGTGAAGCCTCTATCACTTCATCTGACATTGCATTTAATCCTGATATATAAATTAAAATACTAGTTCCATTAGTCCATGGAAAACCTAAAATAATAATGGTTGATATTACCCAATCAGGATCATTTAGAAAGTCGACTATTTGGCCTTTTTGTAATAGTCCTATTCCTTCTAACAACTTTGCATACAAACCAGAACCTGGTTCAAATATATTTTTCCAAATAAGCATCCCTACAACACCTGGTGCAATCATTGGAATCAATACTGCAACACGATAAAATGATTGTAATTTTTTGTTTTTTGTATTGAAAATCAATTCTGCAAATAATAAGGGCATGAATACTCCAATAAACAATCTTGGAACAAGTAAAATAATCATTGTCCATATTGAATTTAAAAATATTTCATCGCTAAATAGTTCCTTATAATTGTTAAATCCTATAAACTCTTTTACTCCTGTTCCGTCCCATTTAAATAATGAAGTAATTATTCCGCTAATTGCTGGATAGTAACAAAAGCCTATCGTTCCTAACATCAATGGCAAAATAAATAAATAGGCTAGTCTTCCTTTTTTTATTTTTTGTAATAATGATTTTTTTACCATATTATTCACCAATTATTTCATATCCTTCCCAATCATATTTGTTGTTGGATTCTTCTGGCTTTTTTACAGGAATAACTAGTTCATATTTAGCAGGAATTAAAAACACCTTGGAATTAGATTCATCTTGAAAGTAAATAGTAACATCTTCTAAAGGAGATACTTTTTCATTAACATAAAGATATGGATAGTAGTAAAAATCAAACCAACCATTTTCAGCCGTAACCACTCTAGATGATGGAAGTGAACCATTTGAGGCAAAAATATTAATTGTA
Organism: Erysipelotrichaceae bacterium; assembly: GCA_022767485.1. Classification (GTDB taxonomy): domain Bacteria; phylum Bacillota_I; class Bacilli_A; order RFN20; family CAG-631; genus CAKPXW01. Next base: position 23,748 of record JALEMY010000003.1, on the reverse strand, counting down.
TGTCCTCCTACTGGTTCGTTATTTTTCGTAAGTTTCATTCTAATTCTTAACGATGACAATCCATCAGCAATAATTACTTTCTCGCTTGTTGGATATTTGATTGCTACTACTTCATATTCATATTTTGTAGCTTCATTTACATCATTTACATAAAGTCCAATAATTACTAATAACAAAGGAATAATCGACAAAATAGTTATTATTTTCTTCTTGTTCATCTTTTTTCCTCCTATATTTTTATATCCCACGTAGAATAATCTATGTGCATATTATTTAAAAATGTTTTGGCTCCTGTTGATTGTATGACATCAACTTGTTGTAAAAATTGTTCTTTAGTAATACTAGCATTGACCCATTGTTCAAATACCCTATTTAATTTATCTCCTTGCTCATCATTAAATCCCGCAGGCCATGAGCAATCTTTCTTTTTAGGGAATTTATTTTTGATGAATTCATCGATTATATTTGAATGATTAGTTCCTTTTACTGCTCCTAAAACACCGCCATTTTCCACACATATTAATGAAACATTTTCAGGTTTTGTTAAATACTTTAAAAATCTTAAGGCAGCATCTAACATTTTAGGATTATTTTCTACTGCAGCTTTCATTATGTTTAATGATAAATCAGGTGAAGGTTGATAAGGTCCATTTGAATATTCAATTTCTGATAAAAATGATGAGGAATCATTAGCTACTAAAGGAGCAACAAATACACCATAATCAAAATCTCTAACTGTATTGGAATTTTCTACAGGAATGGCCCATAAGCCTTCCTCTCTAATTCCAACTTCGCCATTTATCCATTGGGCATTATAATCGATTGAAGCCCAACCTTTTTTTAACATCTTGCTATAGTAATAATACAAATTATCATACATTTCTATGGCTAAAGTGCCATTTTCACCAAAAGGAGAAAATTTTCCTTCAAGACAAGCACGCGCTTGTTCTAAAGCACTCATATGTCCGTTATTATCATAATCTAATTGATCAAATATAGCAGCACTATATGATGGTGACATAACAGATTGGAAAACCCAGGCATCAAACGTTGTTGTGGTATTAAAATATAACCATGGGGCAACTCCTACATAACCTGTTTGCTCTAACTTTTCTGTACAAGTGATAAACTCTTGCCATGTTGTTGGAATAGAGTTAATATTTGCTTTTTCAAAGGCACTTTTATTATAAAAATATCCAGTAGATGAACCAGGATAAACTGTTATTGGAATAGCAATCGTTTGTCCTTTAGCGTTAATTAAGGAATTAGAATTCCATAAATAATCTCTAAAAATACTTCTCCACGTGCCGTTTCCATAACTCCATGAATCATTTTCATCTAAATATTCATCAAGAGGTAAATACCAATCTCTATCTTGATATCTACTTCCCCAACTAAAGGCAATAGCAGGAACCGTTTTCCCAGCTATTTGCGTTGTAAACCATTGTGCTACATCACTATCTAATCCACCAACAGGTTTTGTTCTAGCCCAAACAATTTCAATATCTTCATTTTCTTCCATAAAATTTTTAGCTATATAATATGTTGAATTAATAACTTCAGGGTCTTCCGCGGTTGGCGTCCTATTTGTTGATGGAGTATAACCGTGTAAATCTACTACAAGTTGAAGTTTGTTATTTGAAGAAGATGTATTAAAGTATGGAATTGCACAAATGCTAGCACATGTTAATACAACAAGCGCTATTAATGATTGTTTGATAATATCATTCTTCCTCATTTTTTTCACTCCTTTCAATCTTGTAATGTATTGGATATTTTATGTTTACTTTTCCCTTTGTTGAATTAATTAGAATATATCCTTTTTTACAAGGTAATTTAATTTTATAATCCATAAAATACTCAACTGCTTTTATTTTAATAATTTTGTTTTTCTCATCGATAGATTTTATTCCTGTTAAACTTTCAACAATCAATTTTGCAACATAAGAGCCAAAACCATGATTTAAACTACTAGTAAGACTACTATGTTCCCATAATGTCCCTGTTATCTTAGCCATATTGTAATAATATTCTATTGCTTCGCTTAAAAATTTATTTGTTTGACCATTTGAAACTAAAATGCTATAGCGTAAAATATTGCCGATAAAAGCATTTGATTTGTATACATCAGGATATACTTTGCTTTCATCTCTTTTATAACCAAACTTATTGAGTAATAGATTATATAGTTTATGGTATTGTTTTACATTTGCTACATTAAAATAAAAAGCATAGTACTGACATGTTTCTGAAATGTTGTTTGTTCTAACAAGCTTGTTATTTACCCTTATTGCATTATCTACAAAAAACGTACCATTATAAGATGAATCAATAATAACTTGTTTTATTTTATCAGCTTTTTGGTATAAAGTATGATCATATAAGAAAGCGTAATCTCTAATTGCTTTTTGATAAAGCATATTAGTTGGAAAACTAACATCTTGTTTAAATTCGTTTGAATTTGCTTTACTCCATTCTACAAAAACCCAACTAGGAAGATTTTCTAATAATCCATATTCGTTTTCATATGAAGATAAATATTCCAAAATGCCTTTTGCAATTTTTTGACTTTGTTTTTTTATTCTTTCATTTCCTGTTCTCAAATAAAAATCTTTTAATTCAATAATATAAAATAGCATCCAATTAGGAATGAAAACGTGATCATCAAACTCCGCAGGATAACACATTGCTATTGTTTTTTCAGGAAGACCAAGAACACTTGCATTAGGATGCAAACTATAATTTTCTAAAAAATTGGTTTCCACTTTATTATCACCTGTGAATAATTTTTCACCTTGTGCAGAAAAAAGTGAATCACAAAGCCATCCAGCTCTTTCTCTACTAGGACAGTCGGTTAAGATGTCAACAGCATTTTGCTCAAGAACGTGTTTTGCGGCTTCCATTACCTTGTTTATCTTGTCATTATTTGAAATAAAGACAAATCTATTGGTGTTTGGATTTTCATATTTTACTATTTCAATGCTACACTCTTTAACTTTTCCTTTAATGACGTGTACTTTAGCAAATCTTAAAGTATATGGCTCAAATGATACATATTCAAACGCACCTTTTTTGACTTTATAGCGAATAATATTGATAGTATCGTTTCTTTTATAATCGACATCTATTGGTAAATCATCGTTATTGTTTGAATTTATTTCCGAATAAGTAATAATAATATCGCTTTCTTCTAAAGCTATCATTTTTATTTTGATAAATCCAGTTATAGAATAATCACATGAATAAACTTCATAATTGTTTTCTTTTATTACATCAGCTTTTTTACTTTTAATATATTTAGCATCGCATAATAAATCAAAAGAATAATCTTCTAATTCATTAATATCATAAATTCCTGATTCTTTGCTTACTAATGTTCTTGTTCTTTCTATTTCACTATTTTGTTTTAAAATAAAAGAACCACTTTCGATATAGTTACATAAAACATTATCAAACCTTGGATAATCAACATTTCGCCTTATATAATGTAAGTCATTTAAAACGATAATATTATCATTGGTAAACTCATTTTTCTTACAGGTAAAATCATAGACTTCCATAAATGCTCTTTGAAAGGAAAATCTTGCAACTTTTTCAATTCTCTCATTATATGCTCTTGCCTTAAAATCATAACCTGTGGCAAAAGTAAAATCCTTTCCTGTAATCTCTGCAATTAAAAATGGTTCTTGTTTTGCAAAATAATATGAATTACAATTATACCCTACAACTTCTATTAATATCTCATTTTCTTCTTCATTTAGATTTAATTTATATTCATCCACTCTTGAAAAAAAATGAGCTGATCTTGCAGGACCATATCCAACAATTTTTTTGTTTATGAAAACGCGATAAAAAGATGAGGCTGTTATTTTTAATGTTGAATCATTATTTTTCTTAATGATTGTCTTAAATAATACAGTCGCATTTTTCTTATTTAATTGGTCTTTAAGCCAAATAGGCTTAGCTTTTAAAAACCACTTTTTTTCCATTTTGCTTTTTCTCTTTATTATATATTCTTCTTTACTTATATTATAACTATTTATACATATATATTCTCATGTTTTTTTAACTAATATATGTTAATTTTTAACAACTTTATTTTCCTTAATAACTCTCTTTTTGGGCTTTTTATTGAATAAAACACTCTATTTTGTTACAATTATTTTATAAAAGGCAAAAAAAGAGGTGATAATAGATGTTAAAAAAAGTCAATTATCCAACATATAATTGGGAGTTGATTAGTGAACTATATACCAACAATGTCGTCGGCTTAGATATTGAACTTCACTCTCATACTTTTTGGGAAATAAGCATTACCAAAAAAGGTGATTACACCAATCATTTTACTACTGGTGATATTCATCTATATCCTTACAATATGATTATCATTCGTCCTTTTGATGTGCATTATTTAAAACTACAAGGTACAAATTGTGAATATCGTGATATTTATATTACTGATGAGCAGATGAAAGAATTATGCATGCTATTTAATAATACTTTATATGATTTTTTTAAAAACTCACCGCAACCTATAGTTTGTAAAATTGATAAAGCTCATGCCGATTCAATCGAAGCAACTTCCCTTTCAATTTCAAGTCAAAAAATATCGATGAATCAAGAAGATATTAATGCTATTGATAAATGTTTGATTATTAAATGTATCGACGCTTATTTAGAATCAAAAATAAAACCTAATTATAATATTCCACAGTGGTTACTTTCTTTAGTTGATCAAATAAATGTCTATAACTTCACCAATATTATTTCCACTGATACTTTTTTAAAATCTTTAATTGAAAATTCTGGATATAGCCATGGTCATGTTTGTCGTGAGTTTAAAAAGTATTTTAACACTACATTAATTAGTTATATAAACAAGAAAAAATTACAATATTCTACCTCTTTACTTCTTTCAAATAATATTAGCATAAATGAAATATCACAAACCCTTGGTTATTCATGTCAAAGTAATTATATTAATGCTTTTAAAAAAGAATATGGTTTATCGCCTAGTTCGTGGAAATCTTCATACCATAAAATTACAAAGGAAAACTAGACAAAAAGATATTAAAATAGCCACGTTTATATTATAGATAAAATAAAAATCCCCTAAAATTTTCTAGGAGATTTTTTTATTTATTAACTTACTATTTTGCTGGAACTACAAGTTTTGTTACTTCAACTGCATTATTTGCAAAATTTAAAGCAAATGATGTATTAAGTGTAGCTTCATAAGAAATCTTTTTATTTTCATCTAAAGAAATACCTGTTGAAGCAAGTAAACCATTGATTACATTTGTTTCAATAGCACTTGAAAATGAAGTTGATAATGCATATGCTTGAATGTATCCATCAGCATGAAGAGTGATTGTTTGATCAAAAGTCATAGATGCTGGTAATACAATATCACACACTGTTTTAACCATATTTAACATCATGTATTCAGTTGATACTTTGTTTGTAATTTCATCTAACTTTGTATTTAATTTAGTAGATAAATCTGTTTTCCAAGATGCGTAATTTAATGATGCTGATAAAGTGACTACTTTCTTTTCTGTTTTCTTTGTAAATTCAAAGTATTTAGTAGGATTTACTTCTTTTGCAATTTCAAGAACATCAATAATAACATCTTTATATAATGTCAATTGTCCTGGAGCAACTAATGTATCTAAATAATCAACAAATTGTTCAGCAGTCATTGTGCCATTAAAATAACTATTTAGATTAGTTACAACGCCTTGAACAATAGTAACTTGTCCAGATTCAACAGGAAGTTGTTCTAAATCTAGTTCTGGTTTTTGACTTTCTGCTGCTTTTAAATAATCTAATACTTCAACAACTGTAGAAGCTAAGCGATTTCCATCTTCTACCAAATCTGTTCCAGAATTAAATCCCTCATTTTCGTTATCTTTAGTATAAGTAACGTAATCAAGGCCTTTAAAATATACCTTTTGAGCGCTTTCGTATTTCTTTGTTTTTTCTGCTGGTTCTAATCCATTTGGGTTAGTGATTTCTGCACTTGCTTCAAATCCTGCATAAACTTCAGTGTTTGTCCAATCAGCATTTGGAGTTTGACGAAGTCCATCTGTGTCGACGTTTGCTTGGAAAGATGCTTTTGCAGATGCCAAAACAGATCTTTGTTCAGCGTTTGCATCATCAGTTGCTGTTATATCTTGTGTTTTAACATTTAATGATGCGTTATTTACAGTGTCAAAAGTCATAGAAATAACATTTTGTGATGCCACTGCTTGTAATTTCTTTGATGTTTTTTCAACAGCTTGTGTTACAATTTCATTTCCCTCTTCATTGTCAAGTGTCTTTTCACTTGGGGAACAAGAACTAATAGTTAAAGTTAATAAACCAATACCACTTAATAAAAGTAATTTTTTCATAGTTTCATTTCCTTTCTTTTTTTCTAAAATTATTATAGCATATTATGCGCAAAGCAAGCAATATGATAACATTCCAATTGTTGGAATATTATATCAAGACCAATTATTATTTTATACGTCTTTAAAGCAACTTCCACCAATGAATTCTCTAATTAATGAATTGCAAGGAATATATTTATCATCCATTTCTTTAAAATACTTCAAGAATTTAATAAGGCGATTAGCTTGAATATAATAAGGGCTGTTTGATGGTATTTTTGATAAAGCCGGTAAAGCATGACGCTTTAACACACATAATTCATAAGTTAATGCTGAATTAAAAATGAAGTTGCTTTCTTCTTGATATGGATAAATCCATTTAAATTCACCTTTTCTTACAGATGGCCACATTGCAAGTGTTCCTTCCGCAGATGTTCCTCTAGTTTCTTGATCACGAACAATTCTTCTAAGCAAACGAATATCTGTAAAAGAAATAGGATTATCATTATCGATATTAATTTGAAACTGTGGAGCTATGTAAATCTTAAACTTTTGATATTTTGGAATAGCGTAAGATAAACGATCATTTAAGGCATGAATCCCTTCGATAATAATTGGTGTTTTTTCATCAATCTTTACGGTTCTTTCGAATGTTATTTCGTTTGTTTCAAAATTGAATGTCGGTAAAGCAACTTCTTCTCCATTAATTAATGATGTCATATGTTCATTAAATAGTTCTAAATCAAGCGCTTCAATGTTTTCAAAATCTGGTTTGCCATCTTCATCTAATGGACATAGATTTCTTTTTTTATAATACATATCTAATGAGATTCTTAATGGCGTTATTCCTCTTGACATAAGTTCGATTCTCAAACGATTTGAAAATGTTGTTTTACCAGAACTTGAAGGGCCTGCAATACAAATAAGACGAATATTATCGATATCTTTTTCAATCGTTTCACCAAGCAAAGCTAACATATCATTATGCTTTGTTTCACACATATTGATAAAATCAGTATCCGTTTCTAAATTAATATGATCATTAATTTTTGAAACTAGTTCTGCGTTACAAATCTTAGCCCAACGATGTGACTCTTTAAGTGCTTTAAAAAATTGTGGTTCTCCATTAAATACAGGTATTTTTCCATTAGCTTCATATCTAGGATATTGTACGACAACTTGTCCACCATAGCAAAACATCTTGTAATCTTTTAAATAACCTGTCGATGGTACCATATAACCATACATATAATTTTCATATCCATTGCAATCATATATATGACAATTCTTTTCTGGACGATATTTTAAAATAGCTTCTTTATCTAGTTGATTGTTTTCGATATAATGTTTTCTTGCTTCCTCTTTACTAATTACTTTCTTTTCAAAAGGTAAATCAAGTTGAATTAAACGATTCATTTCGTTTGTAACTTTAGCGACAATTTTATTATCAATTTTTACATTATCTGGTTCTATAATTGACACTAATAATGAGCGCGAAATATTATAGCTAATACGAACTTTGTAATTTGGAAAAACATTATGATAAGCCATCGCAATTAAAAATCTAAGGCTTGTTTCATATACCTTTACTGAATCATAATAATTATTATCTAATAGTTCAACTTCACAATCAAAGCATAACTCATATGTTAATTCTCTTAAACGATTATTAACCTTTGCAACGTAATATTTCTTTTTTTCACTTTCATCAAGTAAACTTAATATTGATGTTTTCTCTTCTAAAGAAAAAGTTTTTTCACCTAATTTAACACTATACAACTTTATTCCTCCTTTAAAACAAAATGTTTGTTGTATATATATTACCATTAAAATGGTAATAAATCAATTGTTTTAAAAAGTCTGCTAGTATAACCTAACAGACTCTTATAAAACTATTTTGCTTGATTTTCTGAAGTTTTTTCTTCAGCAGCATTTCCTTGGGATTTTTTAACACTATCAACAAGCTTTGTGCCTAACACACCAGCAAGCAATGATTTTAAGTCAATTCCTAAAGTTTTATCTAAACTTTGAATTAATTGACTACCATTATCAGTTACTTCTTGAGCGAGTTTTGCAGTGTTTCCTTCACCATACATCGTAATATTGTCAATTTGACCATATGCAGCTGCTAATGGCTCACTGTATGCTTTAACGATTTCTGGTAAAACATTTGAATTTAAAATCAATTCTAATACTGAAGCTTCTCCCATCTTCTTCATGGCTTCTGCTTTCTTTTCAATTGCTTCAGCTTCAGCCTTTCCTTTAGCTAAAATACCAGCTGCTTCTAATTCTGCTGCATATTTATCTGCTTCAGCTTTAGCTTTTTGTGCTTCGGCTTCTTGTACAAATTCAAACTTTTTAGCTTCTGCTGCTTTTTGTCTTTTATAAAGTTCAGCTAAAGCATTTTGTTCTGTAGCATAACGTTGTGCATCAGCAGTCTTTTTAACTTTTGCTTCAAGTTGTCTTTCTTGTAGTTCAACTTCTTTTTGTCCAAGTTCAACTTCTCTTTCTCTTTTAGCAATATCAGCATTAACTTTTGCAATGTTGATTTCTTCAAGTCTTTTTTGCTCTTCGATTGCATAAGATGCATCCGCAGCTGCTTTTGCTGTATCTGTTTGCGACTTTAATTCAGCAGTTCTAAGAGATAATACAGTATTTTGTTCGACGATTAATCTTTCTGAATCAACACGAGCTTTGTTAGCTGCTTCATTAGCTTCAGATTGAGCAATTTGAACATCTCTTTCAGCTTGTGCTCTTGCAATAGAGGCGTTTTTAGAGATTTGAGCGATGTTATCAACACCAAGGTTTTCAATTACTTTGTTATTATCAACGAAGTTTTGAATTGTTAAGTTGATAATTTGAAGTCCCATCTTAGCCATATCTTGCATGGCGTTTTCCTTTACTTTTTCTGCAAATAAATCACGGTTATGAACTAATTCTTCAAGTCTCATTTGTCCAATGATTTCACGCATATTACCTTCAAGAACTTCTTTAGCAATGGCCTTAATGCCTTCAAGGTTTTGTTGTAAGAATATTTGTGAAGCTTTAGCTAGTGCTTCTGGAGAACTATCAATTTTAATGTTTGCAACACCATCAACAAAAATATTGATAAATTCTTTTGTAGGAACAGCACTTGCAGTTTTAATATCCACTTGAATTAAACTTAAAGGAATCTTATCTACTCTTTCAAGTCCTGGAATTCTAAAGCCTGCACGACCGATTAAAGTTCTTTGTTTTAAAGGCCCTGTAATAATAAATGCTGTGTTTGGCGGAGCTTTTACGTAAGATGCCAATAATACCACGATTAATAGAGCAACAATAGCTAAAATGATAACAATAGTTGTTCCTGCTGCTCCAAGTGCAAAAAATAACATGTTTTCTTTTCCTCCTTTTTATTTAAATGAATTTACAGCAGTATGTGAAGGGTGTGCATAATAAATAAACTTCCACTACTTACTGTAGTGAAAGTTTTGTCTTTTAATCTTAGTCGGATATAGGAATATCGTTTTGACGAGTTCGACCCTTTTAAGGTAACTACTTCCTTTCACACTTATATTATAGCATTTTTAGGAAAACATTCAATAAAAATCGTATTCTGTTATGGATTTTATGCTTGCAAAAATTTTATGACGACACAAAATTTATGTTAAAAAAGTGCAAAAAAACGCAATATTTTATATTGCGTCTATTTTTAACATGGTGACCTATACGAAATTCGAATTCGTGAATGTCGCCTTGAGAGGGCGATGTGTTAAGCCGCTTCACCAATAGGCCATATAAAACGAGATTTCTCTCGTTTAATTAACAGATAAGTCTAAGCGTCTAATTGTTTCATTAATCCCAATTGTTTCAATTATATCAACTAGATCAAAAGCATTTTTTCTTTTTGTTAATGCGACACGAATTATTGCCATATAGTCTGAAAACATATATGTTAGTTGATTATCTCTCATGTCTTTTTTATTATAAGCAAAATCTAATTTTCTTGCAATCTCTTTTTGATATGCAAACCAATCTTCCTTATTTGGTTTCATGCCATTTAATAATGATTCTTTAAAAACACTGCACACTTTTGAAACTAATGCTTTATCATATGGTGTTTCTTCAGCTAATAAACTATCGAAAGAAGATTTATACATGTATTGAATATGTGAATAAATTTCAGCATATTTGTAATAATCCTTTCTTGGCTGAGGATCATTTTTCCCAAAGTTCATAATTTTCTTAAACATATCTTCATCTTCTAAAATTAAATTATAAAGATTATTATCATATGTTTTTGCCCAGTTTTTAACTTTTTCAATTAATTCATCAATAGGCATCTTAAAAATTACATCTTTAGAAATGTTATTGATTTTTTCAAGATCAAATAACGCACCATCTAAAGAAAACTTATCGTATGATAGTTTAAAATCAGAAACTTTGCTATCAACATTAGCTAATCTAAATTCCTCATAATTTGAATTAGCAATAGTACATAAATATATCAATAAAGCATCTGTAGGATAACCTTGTTCTACAAAGTATGATACTGAAGCCTCAGGATCTAATCTTTTAGATAACTTTCTTCTATTTCCATTATCGTTTTTCATAATAACAGGTAGATGAGCATAATGTGGTAATTTAAAGTTTAATGCCTTAAACATTTGAACATGAATCGGTGCTGAAGGCAACCATTCTTCACCACGAATAACGTGAGTTGTTCTCATAAAATGATCATCGCAAACATGCGCAAAATGATATGTTGGAAGTCCATCAGATTTACGAATAACAATATCTAAATCGTTTTCAGATAATGATAAATCACCACGGATTTCATCGTGAAAATCAATGTGATTTTCAAAATTTCCATCGCTTTTAAATCTAACGACATAAGGCTCACCATTTTTAATTTTCATAATTGCTTCATCGATAGATAAATTGCGACATTTAGCGTATTTTCCATAATATCCTGGTCTTTCTTTATTAGAAGTTTGAATTTCTCTTGTAGCATTTAACTCTTCAGAAGAACAAAAACATGGATATGCTAAACCTTTACAAACCATTTCGTAGATAACACTATTATAAATGTCGCTTCTTTCAGATTGTAGATATGGTCCATATTGGCCATTAAATCCATAGCCTTCATCAATTGTAATATTAAACAAAGAAAGTTGTTTAACTAGAGTATCAACCGATCCTTTTACTTCTCTTTTCGTATCTGTATCTTCAATTCTCAAATAAAAAATTCCATCGCTATCATGAGCAATTTTTGATGCTACAAATGAAGCAAATAAAGATCCAGTATGTAAAAATCCTGTTGGACTTGGTGCAAAACGAGTAACTTTAGCACCTTCTTTTAAATTTCTTGGTGGATATTTTTTTTCTAAATCTTCAATTGTCATTTTAACATTAGGACACATCAATTTTGCTAATTCTTCTTGTTTTGTCATAATTTCACCTACTTATACTAAAATGTCCATTACTAATTATACTTTTTTATAAAATAAAATTAAATAGTAAATTAATCAGACTTAGTGTTTTTTCCTAAAATAATCAGTATTCTAAGCACATAAACAAAAATATTAATAAAGTCTAAATATAATGCAAAAGCTGCTGCTATAGAAGCGCTATTTTTCTCATAAGCATTATCAACTATTCGATACATTGAACGAATATCAACAAGAGTCAAAATAGTAAATACTATCAATCCTAATATATTGATGGCTAAATATAACCCCACTGAAATTGTAGAATTAAAAAAGATTAATGAATAAATACTTACTATTAGCGAAGCGATAAGCAAAGCTATTAATCCTATAAAGGCAAAAGAAGATGCTTTTTCTATTTTGTTTCTAAATAAGAATGAAAGCGCTGTTAATATTAAATAATAAATAGCGATAGATCCAAATACTTGAAATAAGATAGAACTATCAAAATAAATAAAAATTGTCGAGAAAGTAAATCCATCTAAAATGGAAAAAACTATAAATCCTGCCATCGCTTTTTTAAAGTTTGCTTTGGCAAGAGCATTTTTATTGATTGTGAAACACAATATCGTTTGTGCTATAAAAGATATTAAAAACAATATTAAAAAAATAGACATTCCACTAGTGCTAGAATTTATTATGATATTAGCTAATACTTTTGTTGAAAATAGCCCAATTAAAAACGAAAGAAACACTCCTACAAACATCCATAAATATGCTTTAGCAAAAGCCACATTTGTTTCGCTATTAATTATGATATTTGCCTTAGATTTTTTTTGTGTTGGTTCCTCATTATAACTTGAATAAAAATCATTATTCATTGTTTTTCCCTCCTTCTTTTATATATATTATACATAATTAAAAAAAATATTCAATAAATAAATTTATTGAATAAACTTTATATAATCTTGCTTTTCATATAACTTTGTTGTTATTTGCTCATAACGATAGTTTAACATATCATATATTTTCATTAACTTTTCATCTTTTATACTATATGGATACTTTATTGATAAAATATATATTTTAATCTCTTTATTTATTTGCTGCACACTTTTAATTATTTGCTTTAAAAAATCTTCATTTATTTCAATTTGACATAATAAAATTTCATAATCATAAATTAAAGAATTATTATATGTGTTATGTGATATTTTTGCTGACATATCGTAATTTCCAATATTGATTATTATATTAGATGATTTTTTAATACACTTTGATAGTTTTACTATTTTTCCATCGATAATTTTACTAGCATCCTCATCGATCATTTTTTTAAGAAAACTACAACTCATATTTTGGGCTGTAAATGAGTCGTTATAGTCGCTACTATTGATCATATTATTATTTACTTTTTCACCGATAATTAATTTACTATTAACATATGTTTTGCTTTTATAATTAATAGATATAGATAAAATTAATGCAATTATTATTAACAATGGTATTGATATGGTAAATATTAGTTTTTTAAGCTTCATTTAACGTTATTTCCTTTATATCAACATGAACTTTTTGCAATAATTTAACAATGTTTTCATATCCTCTTTCAATATATTCAATATTTTTTATGACACTTGTGCCATTAGCTAGCATACAAGCAAGTAAAAGTGCGGCCCCACCACGTAAATCATTCGCTGACACCACACTTGGATGAAAAGTGGACGGAATTATTATAGCTTTTTTGTTAACAAGCAAGTATTGCCCTCCCATTTTTTCAATTTCATATAAAAAATTGAAACGATTTTCAAATACTGTTTCTTCTACAAAAGATACGTTTTGACCATAAAATAACATCGTTGTTAATATTTGTTGCAAATCGCTTGGGAATAAAGGATATACTCCTGTTTTAATATCAGCATTGATAAAACGATTTATTCTTGTAATACTTATTTCTTTTTTCCTTATATTTATTGTTGCCCCAAGATTAATAAGAGTATTTATCAATGCGTAATTATCGGATGTTTTAATGTTTTTTAAAGTCAATTTATTAGCAAGCAACGCACCATATATTAAATATGTTCCTGTAACGATTCTATCTGGCATAATAGTATATATAGTTTTGTTAAGTTTTTCTACAGGAATGATAGTAATACAATCACTTCCCTCTCCATAAATATTAGCTCCTGCACGTTTTAAAAAGCGGACTAAATCTACTATTTCTGGTTCTTTTGCCGCGTTACGTATAATGGTTTTTCCTTTAGCAAATAATGAAGCAAACAAGATATTTATCGTCGCCCCAACAGAGGCGATATCTAGCGTGATTTCCTTTCCTATGATTTCATTGCAATACGCTTGTATTCTATCTTGTGTTAAATGGATATTAACATTTAATGATGAAAGACCTTTGATGTGTTGATCAATTGGTCTTTTTCCGATTTTACAACCTCCAGGTAAAAAGATATTAACACGATGAAAAATAGCTAAAAAAGCACCGATAAAATAATAAGATGCTCTAAACTGCTTTATTTCCTTAAATAATAATGTATTATATTGTAAAGTTGATGAATCGATTTTCAAAACATTTTTTTTAAAACTAACATTAACATTTAGCTTTTTTAATATTTCAATCAATTCAAAAACATCTTTGATACGAGGAACATTATGTAACTCTACATTGTTTTGAATAAATAGCGTTGCAACAATAATTGCCAAAGCAGAATTCTTACTACCTTGAATTTTTATTATCCCTTCCATTTGACTACGACCTGTTATTTCATAAGCTCTTTTCATATTTATATTTGTCCTTTCTTTAATAAATATGAAAAAAAAGCAATTTTAATGAATTAAAAAACATGATTTTTATAAAACCATGTTATTTATTTTTATTAATAGTAGCGCGGTAACGATAATCGATTTGTTGATAAACGATTTCAACTTTTGGTTTATATGTTTTCTTAAATAATAAGTAATCATATAAGGCTTTATTTTCTTCGACATTCATATTTAAATCATTCATACAAAATGTAGTAAACATCGTCTCTATAATAAAGAAATGCTCATAGGTAATTTTTAACGTTGTTGTCGTTAATTTCATTTTATCAGCATAGACAAGAAGAGGTGTAGAATGAGTAACATCAGAGGCTATTTCATAATATTTTTTATATGATGTTAAGTCTGCAACTTTTTGTAAACCACCTAAAAAATTCATTTTTACTTCTTCGTCTTTATATGTTTTAAAAGCCCAATGTATCCAACCATAATTGATAAATTTCTCTTTATTTGCTTTTTTAACAGCTAATGCCACCATATCTTCTTCCATTTGTTTTGTAATGATTTCAATTTCTTTTTCATCGCTAATTTCACCGCGATTATATGCCCCATAAGTCAAATGACGAAAATATGCTTGTGCTACTTTTTCATCACCTTTAGTTATCACACAAAGAACGCATAAAAGTTCGTGGAAAGTACGCCATGAACTCATAGCTTCTGTTTCAAGTCCATCAACCAATTGATTTAAAGTCGATTTTATTAACATAAAACATTTAGCGAAAATATCTATTTGCAATTTTTGTTTTGATGATTTTGGATTGATTTTACATTGTCCTAAAAGAACAAATAGACGATTGATAAACATCGTTAATAAAGATATTTCAACACTATATTTAGAAATAACCGACTTTGAATCAACACTTCTAAATTCGTTAATTATCAATTTATCATAAACTACGTTAACTAATTGTTGAAAATATTTTTCATCTTGCTCTATTTGATTTTTATATTCATCTTTTACAAGTTGCAAGTGAAAACGATGTTCAGCACAAATATAAAAAACCATATCGAAAACACCAACATTTTTTAATAAAGCATCCGTAACACTAGAATCAGCTATCCTTTTCTTATATTTTAAATCAACGGCCAAAAAAACTTTTTTGATAAACTCTTTATTCAAATTAATAGAATTTGAATAAGTGCTCCAGAAAACCTCAAACAAATTTTCACTGATTTGCGTAATCATGGTAGTTTGCTTATTTTCACTCATTTTTCACCCTCCGTTTTTATCGATTCAATTTTGCTTAATACTTTTAGATTTAATGTTGAAATAAATTCGTTCATTATATTTATTTTATCACAATTTAATGCTTGTGGAAAATGGGCATCTATTCCCACAATGATATCATTTCCAACTTTTTTTGCAATCTTCCAAAACTTGTCATATGGATAACGATATCGATATTCATCGAATAATTGTTTTTTTCCTTCATTAATTATACAACCACAATTTAACTCTAATACTACATTGTATTTTTTAGCTAACTTACATATTTTTATCGCCGCTTTTTTACTATCTTCATTCCACCTTACACTACTCATGAAAATATCTGGATGAGCCATAATTTTAAACAAGCCACTTTTAAGTGCTTTTTCCGTGTTAACTAAATAACGTTTTAAATAGCTTTTGGCTGATTTTATCTTTAAGCCATACTCTTTATTTTTTTTAAAGTAATTGCTATGATTACCAAAAATCAAATAATCGACTTCATGATTATCTAATAAGCTCTTATAATACTTTTGATAATGATTATCCCATTCACACTCAAAACCAACATAGATTTCTATTTGCTCTTTATATTTTTCTTTTAAGTTCGCTATGGATTTAAGATAATCGTCTTTCTCTTGATAATCTCCTCTAACATAAGAACCACTAATATTAGGAAGCATTATATGATCGCTAAAACCAAGGCCTTCATATTTAGCCAAAATCGCTTCAAGAACATATTCTTCATCTTCGCCTTTAGCATGATTGCATCGTTTCGTGTGTGTGTGATAATTATACATATTTGTTTCTCCAATCTATTATATTATAATTCATAGTGAATTATAAACCAAACATTTTATTGTTTGTATTTATGATTTTTTTTCTTTGTTGTATAATAATAAGAAATTGGAGGTACTTTGATGAAAAAAATAATTGTTCTTGGTAATTCTGGTAGTGGAAAATCCACATTTACTAAAAACTTATCAAAAATTACAAACATCGATGCTCTTCATTTAGATGTTTTGATATACAAGCACGATTGGAAAACCTCCGAATATGAAAGTGTAAAACATAAAATCGATGATTTTATCAATAAAGACACGTGGATTATAGATGGTAATTTTCTAAAAAAATCACCGCAAAGATTTACTTTATGTGACACTATTTATTTTTTAGACATAAATCGTTTTACCTGTTTGTTTTCCGTAATATATCGTTATTTTAAATACAAAGGTAAACATCGCGATTCAAAAAGCGATTTATGCGATGAAAAACTATCAAAAGATTATTTAAAATGGGTTTTTATCAATTATTATAAAACGAGTAGAAAATATATATTAAACTACATTGAAAATTGTAGTGACAAAAAGGTTATAATATTTAAAACAAGACGACAAATTCGTCGATATTTAAAGGAGATAAGTGTATGAAGATAGCTGTTTATCCAGGATCATTTGATCCAATTTCTAATGGGCATTTAGATATTATTAAAAGGGCTAGTTGCTTGTTTGATAAACTATATGTTCTAGTTTCCATCAATCCAAATAAAAAATATGTTTTTAACGAAGTTGAACGCGTAGAAATGATGAAAAAAGTATGCAAGGATATTAAAAATGTTGAGGTTTGTTCTTCTTCAAACTTAGTATTAAATTTCGCTATAAAAAATAATGCTCGTTATTTAGTTAGAGGTCTTAGAAATCATAACGACTTTGATAATGAAATGCAATTGTTCCAATTCAATCATTCAATAAATTCAAATATCGAAACAATTTTACTTTTCCCCTCAGCTAACAATTTGTTTTTATCCTCTTCATCCATTAAAGAATTAGTTAAATTCAACAGTGATATTTCCAATTATGTTCCAAGTGTTTTAAAAGATGAAATAGAAACTAAATTAAAAGAAAGATTATAAACAAAACATATATACAAAATAGTAAATTTTATTTGACTTGCTTTTCTTTAAATAATTTACTATTTTTTTTATTAAAAAAATCTCCAAAGTAGATTGGCGTATTTTATTATTCTATCTACTTTGGAGATATCATATCACTTTAATTTTTTATTATTGAATTTCAATATATTTCTTTTCTTCTTCTTTTTTCTTTGCTTCTTTTGGAATTGAAACGATTAAGACACCATTATCAAATGAGGCTTTGATATCTTCCTTAGCGATATCTCCTACATAAAATGATCTTGTGCTTGTGCCATAAAATCTTTCTTTTCTAATATATTTTGTATTTTCTTCTTTTGAAGTTGAAGCAGTAATTACTAAATATTTCTTTTCAAGAGATATTTGAATGTCTTTTTTATCAATTCCTGGAACGTCAACATATAATACATATTCATTTTCTGTTTCTTTAATATCTGTTTTCATCATATTGTTTTGTCCTCCTTTGGCAAAATTGTTTAATAAGTTGAAGAATGGATCTTCATCATCGAATAAATCTAAATCATCATTTTCATTTCTATTTAAATAATATTTCATAATATCAATCTCCTTTATTATTTTTTAGCACTCGTCTTTCTCGATTGCTAATTATATTATAACCTTTAATTTAGCACTGTCAAGTGTTGAGTGCTAAATTTTTTAAAAATTTTTTTATATTTTATATATAAAATATATTTTTTCGTTATTGCTTTATAATATTTTCCGGTGTAATATTTGTATGGTTGCTTTAGGAGGACTTTATGAGAGATATTTATGTAATTGGTGATATTCATGGTGACTTTCGTTTGCTTGAAGCTCGTTTTAGCGATGTGATTAATAGTAAAAACATTGTTAAAAATGATGTTTTGTTTGTTGCAGGAGATGCAGGTTTTATTAATTCTTACGAAAGCGAAGATAGTAAAAGCAAAAGAATCGCTCAATTAAATAAACTTCCCTTTATAATCATTGTTGTTTTAGGAAATCATGAAAACTATGACGTTATAGAATCTCTGCCTGAAGTAACTATATTTAATGGAAAGTGTTATAAAGAGGATGGTGTAGATGTCTTCTATGCTAAAAATGGTCAAATATTCGATATTGATAATGTGAAATTCTTTACTTTTAATGGCGGTTTGTCTATAGATAAAGAAAAAAGACTTGAATATGAAAAGCAATACGGAATTAAGTTTTGGTGGCCTCAAGAAATAAAAGAAGAAGATTTTAAAGACGCTTACAACAATTATTTTACCCATCATGTCGATTATATAATCACACATGATGTTCCATTAAATGTTTTTAACCAATTGCTTCCCTTTATTCCTGGTAGATTTAAAGATCAAGTCTGTCCTTTACAGTTTTTTCTTCAAAAAATATATTCTATTTTAAAGTTTAATCATTGGTATGCTGGTCATTATCACCCAAGTTATCCCATAACATTAAATAAAATAACAATATTGCCTATTGGTTGTGTATTAAAAATAACTTCTACTAAATAAAAATATTTACTGGCTGAAAATCTCAGCCTTTTTTTAAAAAAAGCGCCTTGGAAGGAATACCAATGACGCTTAGAAAATAGAATTGTTTGTCCCGAAACAAATCTAATATATATTATACTACAAAAAAAATTTTTACAAACATTTTTATTTATGTTATAATCTTTTTCGTAATTTTCTTTTTTAATTTTGGTTTTTTAGTTGTACATGTTTTCATAATATTTAAAATATAATGAAAGGAACATAAATAACTATGCCGGTATTTTTAGCTAATGAAGAAATATTAGAAAAGTATAACGAATGTGTCATTTGCCCTGCAAGAAGCAACAATTTATATATTGAAGGCGGGATATGGAAAAAAATATTTGAAAAAGCAGGATATAGAGAATTGTTAGCTTTGTGTTTTAATCGTTCTTCATATGCTATTAGCAAACCTTTCGTTACTAGTGGCTTAAAGTTATCAAAATATATAATTCACGTGCTAACTCCATATCTTAATGCTTCTAATTGTTCCTTTGAAGAAGATATATATGCTTCATATCATGAAATATTTAAACTGATCATTAAAAATGGATTTTCAAATGTTGTTTTTACACCATTAACATATAGTTATAAAAGAGTTGGAAACAAATATTCGTTGAGAACTTGCTATTTTTTCATTAGATATTTTATGCTTTTGTATAATTATACTGGAAACATTTACGTTTTAAGTTCTCATCAAACTGTTGAAGATGAAAGAAACAATTACACTTCTACTTATGTATCTTCATCATTTCCAATAAGTAAAAGACACACTCCTTTATCTTATCCTCTTGAAGATAGAAAAGAATTTCATGAATTTATCAATAAAATAGATATTACAAGCGAAAAAGAATATATTCAAAAAAGCAATTATTCTTTCCCTTTTCAAAACAAAAAAATGTCCTTTTTTATTAAACTTAAAGAAAAGTTAGATATCGATGATGCGACGTTTTGCCATAATGCAAATATCACAACTTTAGAATATAAAAAAATATGTATGGAAGATTATATACCAAATAAATATACTTTAATTGGCATTTTATTAGCTTTAAAACTTTCATTAAATGAAATCAATTCTTACTTGCTTGTATTAACTAATAATAAACTCGATGAAAACATTTTAGAAGATAAAATAATTAGTGAGCAAATCCGTAATAAAGTTTCTAATATCGTTTTAATTAACAAGGTTTTATTCATTAATAGATGCAAGCAAATTGGAAGTGAAAATGAATTCATAAATGATAGCAAAGAATGCTTTTATTATAATATGTAAAAAGGGAGTGAGTTATTTTATTAACTTTTTTTTATTTTTTATTGATATTTATTCCTTATTAGTATATAATATCAATAAGTAATTGTAAGGAAATGATATTATGATGAGAAACACCATACAACGAAATATTGTATTACAAACAATCCAAAGACTTAAAAGTCACCCAACCGCAGATGAGGTATATGATGAAATAAAAACAATGTACCCAAACATTAGTAGAGCTACTGTTTATCGCAATCTTAACGTGCTTTCTTCACTAGGTGAAATTCGTAAGCTTGAAATACCTGGTGGTCCAGATAGATTTGATCATTGGTGTGAAAACCACTGTCATGTTAGATGTGAAAAATGCGGAAAACTATTTGATGTTGATATGAATTTTATTGATGGACTTGATAAAAAAATTAAAGACAACCATGGTTTTACTTTTAATGGATACCAAATCATCTTTAAAGGAATATGTCCATCATGTCAAAAAAAATGATTTAAACGGATAATTAATCCGTAAAAATAAAAAAAGGAGAAAATAATATGAGAAGCATAACAACTTTAGATTTACAATACGCTCACCGTTTTTATGGTTTTAAAGGTGAAGCACAATATTTACATGGACACACTGGAGTTTTAACGATTGAAGTTGAAGACAGTGTAGAAATGGGTGTAAATATGGTTTTCCCATGTAACGAAATTAAAAAGATAGCATGGGACGTTTTAAAAAATTTCGACCACGCCTTAGTTTTACGTGAAGATGACCCTTTACTTCCAGCTATTTTATCTGTTTATGAAGCTCAAGGAATCAAAGATGGCGCTCCTTCAAACAAAATGAAAGGTGTTGCTTTTAAAACCCCTCTTGCAACAGCATATCCAAATTGTCGTTTAGTAGTTACTAAAGAAACAATGACAGTTGAAGGAATGATTAAAATTGTTTATGATCTATTAAAAGATAAACTAAACATCGCAAAAATCACTTTCACAAGTGGTGTTAATGCTGCTTCACAAGAATTTGAAGTAAATGGTAGCGTTGATCGTTGTCCATTATGTGGCGTTGCATTAAATGAAAATGGCGTTTGTTTAAAATGCGGTTATAAAAAGAACTAATTTATTTTAATTATTAGAGGATGTATAAAACCTAAGTTGGTTTTTCATCCTCTTTTTTTTCAGTCTTTTAAAAACTTTCATTTTTAATTTGATTTTTGCAATGACCATTCATGAATTTTTACATGATAATGTGTTTTTTATTAAGCCATAGCTAGTTTTTTTTCTATGAAAATATTTATATATTGTTTTTTTGATATTTTAAGTTTTTCAGTTAAGTTTCTCGTTACGAAAACTATTATTTGATTCACAAATAATTTTATCTTTCATTTGGAAAAGAAATTCTTTCTTTTTGTTTCCGTTATAATAAGACTTCTTTTTATTGTCAATAAAAAAGCGTAATGCCGTTATTGCCTACGCTTATAAAAACAGTATTATCTTTAATAAATTATTTAGGGAAAAACGGACATTTACTTTTTAAACATTGCTTGTTTAAAGCAGAAAACTCACACACCACATCACCTGTGTCCATTTTGATTTTATATTTCTTTTCAACAAACTGTGATGCATAAATAAGTGATAAGAAGGCGTTTCTTTTACAACACCTAGGTCCTCCTATCTCGCTCATCTTTTTTATTACAAAAGAGGTGAACTCCATATTATCTTTATAATAATTATTTTCTGATAATGGTCCTGTTTCATGGATTATTGAAAAAGCAGCACCAAGAGAGGCTATAGCACCACAAATCCCCCAAAATCCACACATAGCTCCAGGCATTTTAATTGTTCTTTCTGCTAACATATCTATAGCTTTAGATAAATTTATTTCTCCATTTGCATTTTTAAAAGCCACAAGAAAACTAGCACCATCTAGAAAATGATGCTCTGGCCCATGAATATTTACAAAATCTTTATGCATGATTGACTTTGCAATTTCAATTGGATTCTTGCTTGAATTATCTATCAATTCCTTTTTTATCAATCTATATTTTTCATCTAAAGTATATTCCATATGCCACCTCTAAATTAAACTATTAATCAGTGTATTAATTTTTTCTTTGTTAAGTGAATAATGAACCCACTTCCAATCTTTTCTTGCGATAACCACACCACTATCAACTAGTATTTTCATATGATGAGATAAAGTTGATTGATTGCATTTTACAATATCTTGTAATTTACAAGCACACACTTCTTTTCTTGTAATTAATTCTTTTATAATTAACAATCTTGTTTCATCACCTATTGCTTTAAACATATTTGCACATTCTTTTATATCCACTTTTATCGCCTCTTTTGTTACAATATTATATGTTATCATATCGATACATGTCAATATGATAACATTGTTGTTTTTATAAGTTCCACCATAAAATGATAAAAAAAAGAAAAACCCACTTGCATATAATAAACTGTTGTGGTAAAATAATCTAGCAATTGAAAATGCAAATGTAGTTCAGTGGTAGAACACAACCTTGCCAAGGTTGCTATGCGGGTTCGATTCCCGTCATTTGCTCCATTTAAGAAGCATAGGTATGATACTCGTGATCATACCTTTTTTCATACTTAAATTAGGGTTTAAATCCCGATTTTGACATGTTAAATGAATTGTTTTGATACAAATATCATTAAATTTTCACGAACAACCTCATTTTATTGTGTATTTGAAGTATTTATAAAAAAACGATAGAATTGAGAAAAACAAAAACAGTCATTTATGGCGCAATAATGGCGTAAAAGAATTGATTTTTGCCAAATTTTTTTAAAAATGTCGGTGTAAATGTCGCATAATTCTTGCGTTATGTCGTATTGTTTGATATAATATTTTTAGAAGTTGAGGTGTTTGTTATGTTGATTGAATCGAATAAGATTGAACTTAAGTCCAAATATAATGATCAAATTATCAAGGAAATTGTTGCATTTATTAATGCTGATGGTGGAAAAATATATATCGGAATAAATGATGATGGTTCTGTTTGCGGTGCAAAGAAAATTGATGAAGTGCTTCTTAGCATTTCTGACGTAATTACAACTCAAATCGAGCCAAATGCAATTGATGTAGTTAAAACTGAATTAGAAATACACGATGGTCTTCCTGTAATTGTTATTAATGTAAAAAAAGGTATATCACCTTTATATTGCATAAAAAAATATGGTTTTTCTTCTACCGGATGTATGATT
>JALEMY010000179.1 GCA_022767485.1 Erysipelotrichaceae bacterium | reverse complement strand
TTTTTAGTTTTACTTGCAACAACTAAATCGATGATAGCTGGAATAATATATAAGACAATACCACCAAATATGATTAAAAATAAAGCATATACTTTTAATGCAGTACAACCGGCTTTTTTAAATACACCCCAAAGACCAAATAAAATATTTAATGCACAAAAGCCATAAGTGATGTCCATGTAGATACCTCTAAATAACTCCATTGTTGTTGCTGATTCAGTGCCTCTTGCTGCCTTAACTAAAAAATCTAAGAAAGCTGAAGTGATAATAAGCATAATTACTGCTGAGATGATAGACCAAACCAATGTAGACCAATACTTTTTCATAAACAAATTTTCCCTTTCTATATTCATAAAAAATTATAGCACTAGAAATTTGTTAATACAATTTTTTTAAACACCATATCATAAAAAAATGTGTAGAAACATATTATTAGTGGTGATATCATGAAGGAAGCTATTTTACATGTTGATTTAGATGCTATTTTATATAATTATCGTCATTTAAAGTGTTATTATAAGAAAAATGTCATCGCTGTTTTAAAAGATGATGCATATCATATTGGTTTATTAAAAGTGATGGAAACTTTGAAAAATGAAGAGGGCATCATCATTGCAATAAATCATTTGTCTGAAGCTATTTTACTTAGAGAAAATGGTTTTGAAAATGCTATTTTGTATTTAAATGTTTTCGATAGTGAAGATATACCTACGATTATTAAATATAATATTAGCGTTATAATTGATTCATTAACGCAACTAAAATTAATTGATAATTTACCCATATCTTTTCATTTAAAAATTAATACTACTATGAATAGATTAGGATTAAATAAAAAAGATGCTATAAAAGTAGTCAATCAATTAAATAACGAAGAAAACGATAATTTTAAAGGTATCATGACTCATTTTGCCAACGATGATATGGATCATCAAGGTTATGAAACATTTAAAAAAATCGCAAGTTTAGTTAAAAAGAAAGATATTATTATTCATTGCTTTGCTTCATCTTCACTTCAGGAAAAATTTGATGACTTTACTAATTACATTAGAGTTGGGATAAAATTATATGGTATAGGAGAAAGAAATTCTTTTTTGCATAATGCATTACATCTTTCATCTTCTATTTTAACGATAAAAGAAAT
>JALEMY010000178.1 GCA_022767485.1 Erysipelotrichaceae bacterium | reverse complement strand
GAAAGGTCAGTTGGAATTTTCCGGGACTTGAAACGGAAGAGTGTATACAGGAGCATGAACAAACCGTACTGAAGTTCATGAATAAAAAACAGGCATTATGCGTCAAAAGCCAGGGAACAATCATTGGTGTTCTTCTTTTTTTGCGCAACAAGAACATGATTTGTTGTTTGGCTGTGGATCCTGAATATCAAAGGCAAGGTATTGCTTCAATCCTCTTGAAAAAAGCGCTGAATGAATTGGATGTAAGCCGTAAAATCACGATGTCAACATTTCGTGAAAATGATGAAAAAGGGATTGCAGCAAGGGCGCTGTACAAAAAATTTGGATTTCAAGAAGGCGAATTGACAGAAGAATTTGGTTACCCAAATCAAGTATTTGTTTTGCACCCATAAATTCCAATTTTACTTGCTGCATTCTATTGTAAAATAAGGTGTTTTTAAAAAACGAAGGGTTTTTAAATGATTCATCTTTGCTATTTAAAAGTCTCTACTTTGACGCTTTATATATTTTTTTTATACACTTAACATATTATTGTGTAGTATAAATCATTTATACGTCTTTTAAAAATACTTTTTTTATATTAGAATATAAAATAATTTAAATTCAAAAAAAATATAGAAAGAGTAGTTTTATTATGAGAAAAGAAGAAAAATTAACATTAGAAAAAGAATTAGCTAAAAGACCGATAAAATTAGCAAGTAATACTGTTTGGACACTGTATCAACTATTAGCGATATCTCCTTTCTTTTCTAGGAAATACCATCCTACTTATGAAATCATTGATAATCCTAAAGATTGTAAAACAGGCTGCTTTGTTATTTGGAATCATCTATCTAGAAGAGATTATATGTTTTTAAAAACTCTTCTTCACCCAAGAAAGTTTTCAATGGTTGCTGGTTATACAGAATTTTTTAGAAGCCATCTTGCACCTTTATTTAAATTAGCAAGAATTATTCCTAAAAAACCTTTTTATAATGGCGACATGTCTGCTGTTATGGCTATGGCAAGGATTATTAAGCATGGTGGAATAGTGACTTTCTCACCTGAAGGCACGTCATCTGTGTTTGGAGATAATCAACCTATTACTCCTGGTACTGGAGCTTTTATTAAAAAAATAGGTGTTCCTGTTTATATGGTTGATTATCGAGGACATTATCTATCTTCTAATAAAGTAGATATTAAGGATAAATGTGGTAAGGTTTATTTGAAGATGTATAAATTATTTACTCCAGAAGATTTAAAAGAAAAATCAGCTGAAGAAATAAATGCCATAATCAATGAAAAATTTCGTCATGATGAATATTTATGGAATTTAGAAAAACAAATCAGGTATAAGGGTAAAGGATATATGGCATCTCATCTTGATGATATGTGTTATAAATGCCCTAAGTGTGGTAAAGAATTCACAATGGTGGCTAAAGGGGATGAAATGATTTGTAGTGAATGTGGTAATGGTTTAAGATTAGATGAAAAATATAATATGATTCCATTATCCGCAGATTGCGTTTTGCCTAAGACTCCATCGAAATGGGCTCAATGGGAAAGACATAATATTATCCAAGAGATTAGAAGGGATAAAGATTATTCATTTAAAAGACACTTTAAAATAGGTGGTTTACCAAAATATAAAACTTTGAAGCATCATCGATTAAATGAAATACAAGGTGAAGGGGACTTTATTATCGATCATAGCGGAGTACATATTATTGGAACTAGAGAAAATAAGCCATATGAAATGCATTTATCATACAAAGAATTATATTGTCCTTGTGTAGAAGATGACTTACAAACTCTAACCTTTTATCCAAACGGAAAATCTACAGATATTATCATTGATGATAAAAGTGGTGGAAAGATATATATGTTAATTCAAGAAATGCATAGACTACATGAAAATTATTGGAAGAATTTTCCTTGGTTTGATTACATGTATGAAGATATCGAAAAAGATATCGATTTTGAGATATATAAATAATATAATCAAATCAATAA
>JALEMY010000103.1 GCA_022767485.1 Erysipelotrichaceae bacterium | reverse complement strand
TCAAGTGATTGATCTTGAAGAAATAAAAATAATCGGACTTGATAATTCTAAGAAATGCTTTACTTTAAAGCAATTAGAAATGCTAAAAAAACAATGTGAAGATAATAAAATTATTTTTCTTTGTATGCATATTCCTATTCTCACTAAATACAACAAGGAAGAAATGAGTAAGTTTGATTCGTATTTTATAATAAATGAGAATAGTTGTGATCAAGAAAGTAAGGATTTTATCGATTATATTAGCAAAAATACGAATATAAAAGCAATTTTTTGCGGCCATACTCATGGCGCTAGTGAAACTTTTTTTGCTTTAAATAAAAAACAATATTGTGCTTCAAGCGGTCTTATTGGTTATGTAAATCACATAATTGTCAAGTAATAAAAAAGGCTTCAAATTAGTACGGTTCTTACGCTTTATTGGGTATAGAACTATAAAAATTTAATAATTCAAATATATTATTGGAAGTATTAAGAGAAAAAATTGAAAAACATTTTTTAAATAGATTGACTAAATTACATCTTCCATATAAAATACGTTTGATAAGTTTGAATTTGTTGTTGTTTCCTTCAACAAATCCAGAACTCTCATTAAAAGATATCGCTGCTTTGATCGGGGTGATATCTTTTTTTATGCTTTTAATAAATCCTTGAATTCCACTTTTTAAATTTTCAATATTTTCATCATCTTGATTATTTGGTGCGGTTGTTTCGTATTTTATTATAAAATTATCTAAGAAGTTAATATTTTTTTCTTTAAAAATATTATAAAAATCATCATACACATTTATTATTTCATTAATAATAGGATATTTATCTTTGATTAAATAAGTATATTTATCAATATTTTTATCCTTTTTAGTTTTAGGATTTTTAGTTGTAATATATTTTAACAAATCATTTCGTTTTATAATAATCAATCCTGGAATTTGAACTTTTTCTAAAAAAGAATTTCTATGTAATTTTTTCTTAAAATTATTTAACAATATACGCTTTATTAGATTCTCTATAGAAGAGTCAGTTCCAGAAAATCCTTTATATTTTACATACTCTTTTATAATTACAGGATTTATACCATCTTTAAGCATTTTATAAACCATATTTCTATATCCATTAATTTTTGAAATTTTTGAAGAATAGTTTTTTGGTTTTTCCTCATCAGGTATATCTATCTCTTTTAAGTTATAATATTTTTTTGCTGTTACAGGAGACAAATTAAATTTACACGCTAATGTTTTATAAAATTCTGTTTTTCTTTTTATATTTAAAGATTTCCCATATTCTTTCAGTTCTAATATTAATTTGATTTTTTTTTACGATTTTCAGCTTGAACTAAATGATTTTTATCATTTGAATCTGTACTTTTATCATTAAATTGGATTATTTGACCATTTTCATCAACGGGAGGATTGTCATCATATTCAAGTGTTTCTAAAATTTCTTTTTTTACTCTAGCCTTAGCTATTTCTTCTTTCGGTTTTTCATCTAATATTTGTCCATTTAATATATAAATATTTTCTGGTATTTCTTCTTTGAATATTTCTCTGAATCGTTCTATTAAATTTTGAAATAAATGAAAACGATCGGCTATTTGAAGTGTTTCCGGCAAGACTTCATTAATAGCGTTTGCATATGCTGTTGCTCTATCACGAGCTATTTTTTTAATTTTTTTATGGTTTTGTAACCATTCTTTTAATGTTTTGCCATCTCTACCATCAAGTAAAGCTAACATATGATGATCTTTCATATCATAAATAACTGTGGCATATTTCATTCCTTTTCTAATAGAAACATCATCTAAGCCTATTTCTTCAACATCTACTTCATCTTTAATTTCTATACTTTGATATAATCTTCTAACAGTATCATTGCTGACGTTGATACCAATAATTTTTAGTATTTTACTTGTTGTTTCGTCAGATAAAAATAAAGAAATGGCAAAAATTAAACACTTAAGTTCATATGTGAATTTTTGCTTAGGGCCACAATATTTAATGTCTTGTCTAAATACTTTAATTGGACATTCTTCATTTAAACAATTAAATTTATAAAAATTTACATTTATATAAGTAGGTTTTAAATGAAGAGGAATAAATTGTATGGTTCTTGTACATGTAGCGTGAAGACTATTGCTGATTGTTCCACAATGTGGGCACGAACATTTAATAACTTTTGATTTTAAATAATAAATGTTTTTATCTTCATATTCCTCGTAGTTATAAACAACAAAATCTTCACCGAATATATTATTATTTACATTAAAAATTTCATATTTTTTAAATCCCATTTTAATCATCTCTTTTCAGTTATATTATATCACAAATACCCGATTAAGTGAATAACAAAAGCAAAAAAATAAGATAATTATATTTCAAATTATCTTATTTTGATTTATTAAGTTTTAGTTTAATACCCAATAAAGCGTAAGAACCATTAGTACTAAGAAGCCTTTTTTAATAAAATGTTTAGTTATCAGAATCAGCTAAAGATTCTAAGACTGATTTTTTTCTTTGTTTTCTTAAACGTTCTTTAACTTCCTT
The DNA here is from genome assembly GCA_022767485.1 of Erysipelotrichaceae bacterium. Taxonomy (GTDB): domain Bacteria; phylum Bacillota_I; class Bacilli_A; order RFN20; family CAG-631; genus CAKPXW01. Next base: position 51 of record JALEMY010000103.1, on the reverse strand, counting down.
CTTTTCTTTAATAAATAAGAATACTATTAAAGCTATAATCATTAAAGCACT
>JALEMY010000164.1 GCA_022767485.1 Erysipelotrichaceae bacterium | reverse complement strand
TATGCATTTACCCAATCTCTTAGTGTTGTCCTTTTTATATTATTTTCTTTTGCAAACTCACTAATTGTTTTCCCAGATATCTTATATCTTCTACAAAACTCATATCTTTCTTGATCTGTATAATAACGATGCTTTTCTATTTTTTCTATCATTCCTTGCTCCTCCTATTTCTAGGATAGCATTTTATTATATTTTTGCTAGAGTGTTAAATTTTGACGTATACATTGAATGAACCATTTTTGCACAAAATCCTGAACTGCCAGGAAAAATCGAAGCCAAAGATTCAGATTTATATAAATTCTCAAAAAATTAGATAAGAAAAATCAAGTATCAAATTAATAATTTTCCAATAAATTAACGTATCAAATCAAAACCACGACGAAAAAACCTCAAAAGAGGCATTTTTTAAAAATTATGTAGTATAATAAAAATGGTTATTTGAATAGACAACCATTTTTGCATAATGAATATATTATTCTAACTAATTTATTCATTGATGCTACTAGGGCAGACTTGGCTGGTAATCCATCTGCCTTTTTCTTTTTATAAAAATCAACTATTACAGTATCTCTAGATGTCCTAATCATACATGTTACTGCTAGATATAATAAACATCTAAGCTTCTTATTACCTTTTTTAGATATCTTTAAATGTAACCCTGATATTTGTCCTGATTGATAGATTTGAGGATCTATACCTGTATAAGCTACTACTTGACTAGCATTATTAAATCTATCAATATCTCCTAATTCAGCTAAAATTCTTGCTGCTAGATTATCTGCTATACCTGGTATACTTCTAATCAATTCAAAATTAGGAAGTATTTTTGCTATTTCAACTATCTCCTCAAGAACTGACTCTAAATGTTTTATTTGAGCGTTCAAGTTGTGAATTACAGTATCGAATTGACTTACTAAATATGATTTATAGCTACAGCCTGATGCACAATTCTCGGCATACTCTTTTAATATTTGAGCTTGTCTAATACAGTAAGCTTCCTTATGACATGTATGTTTTTCTAAAAATTTAGCTATTGTATCTAGTCTCTTTTTTCTGATGACTTCAGGATGAGGATATTCTAGTAATAAGGCTTGAGTATAATCAATATATAAATTCTCGAATATCTTATCAAAACCTGGGTAGATAATATCTAGCAATCTTCTAAATTCAATCTTCCAACGTTTCATCTCATCCATCAAAAAGTCGTAATAACGGCTTTTTTCTTTTAAATCAGCGTATATTTCATCTATTTTAGAATAAATTCTTAATTCTTTTAAATAGAATACCTTAGCTATAGATGCACAATCCTTGGCATCTGTCTTAGTTCCTCTAATATCACTCTTTCTAACCTTAGCTGATAATAGTGGACTAATAATTGTATATTTGAAATCATGCTCATCTAAGTAGGTTTGTAATGACCTATGGTATACACCAGTTGATTCAAATACTACTATACAGTCAGAATCATATTCCTTTCTAATAGTTTCTTTTAGCTTTAGTAATTCTTTAAAGCCTTCTAAATTATGCTCTATCTTTTTAGGCTTTGTAATTGGTTCTTCAAAACCTTTAAAACCCTGATAAAAGCTTGATCCCTTAGACACATCTAAGGATATACAGAATCCTTTCATTTTCTTTACCTCCAATATCATTTGTATTTTCTTTGAAAGCTGGTTTTAATTTCAATTTAGTATCTATACCTTTTTTCGTTTGCTTTATACGAGATGCCTACGCTCTCCATTAGATTTAAGCAGATTAAAATATTAAATTGAAATATGGACATTTTTTTGAACGAGATATATTGCTATTCTCAAGAAAGGTCACGCCCATTATTTCAAAAACCTTTCTTTAAATGTATGCCTACATAAAAAGAAAAGCTGAGAGTCAAAGATTCTCCCAGCTAACTTATTTCGATAGTGATGGAAAGACCAAGAAATAAAGAGTCAGAGCTCTACATGGTTT
>JALEMY010000065.1 GCA_022767485.1 Erysipelotrichaceae bacterium | reverse complement strand
GAATTAAAGTTAACAAACACTATTTTTTCAAATCCTACCGGTTTAGATGAATACGATATAGGAAACATTTCCTCTTGTTTAGATATGGCAATATTATATTCATATTGCATGCAAAATGAAGTGTTTTCTACGATAGTTTCTGCTAAAAAATATAAAAATTATACCAACAAAAATAAACTAATTCACTCATATCCTTATTGCACTGGTGGTAAAACAGGATATACTAAAAAAGCAAAAAGAACGCTAATAAGTAGCGCTTGTAAGGATGATATAGATATAATCATTGTAACATTAAATTTAGGTAATGACTTTGCTTTTCATAAAGAAATATATGAACATTATTTCTCTAATTACACAGCAATAAAAATATTAAACAAAGGCGAAAATTCTTTTGATAACACGATTTTTTATAGTGATAAAAACTATTATTTTATAACCGATAAAACAAATCTAACATTATCTTACTATCTATACTTAAATGAAAAGAAAATCTTTATCCTCCTTAAAGATCAAAATAACGATGAAGTAGATTCCATTACAATAGATATCTTTTTATAACAATGAGCACTTATCTTTTAAAAAGTGCTTTTTTTTAATTCAATATTTAAAATAATAAATATTGAAAAAGAAGCCAAAAAAAGTTATATTTTATATAGCATTAAAAAGGAGTGTTAAAAATGGAAAATTATGCTTTGCAAAGTAAAGAAAACGATTGCAAGAATTGTTATAAATGTATTAGAAGCTGTCCAACAAAATCCATTTCTTTTTTAAATAACCAAGCATCGATTATCCATTTAGATTGTATCTTATGTGGAAATTGTTTTAATGCTTGTCCACAAAAAGTTAAAATTATCCGAAATGATATTAATAAAGTTAAAAAACTCATTTGCGAAAACGAAAAAGTTATCGTTTCTTTAGCTCCATCTTTTATTGCATCTTATCCAACTTGCTCTATTAAAACTATGAAAGAGGCATTGTTAAAACTTGGTTTTTATGATGTTGAAGAAACAGCAATTGGAGCGACAATTGTCAAAAATAAATATGATGAAATGCTAAAACAAAACACGCAAGACATTATCATTTCTTCTTGTTGCCATAGTGTAAACTTATTAATTGAAAAACATTATCATGAATGTTTACCATACCTTGCAAATGTATTATCTCCTATGTTAGCTCATGGCAAAAATATCAAAGAAAGATATAATGATGCCAAAGTTGTTTTCATTGGCCCTTGCATCGCTAAAAAAGATGAGGTCGATAAAGATTTAAATCACTATGTTGATGCTGCATTAACATTTTTAGAACTTGATAGCTGGCTAGAAGATAATAATATATCGATAAAAGAAGATACAAGCAAAGAGATTATCGAACAATCAAAAGCTCGTTTATTTCCTATCGATGGTGGCATATTAAAAACTATGAAATGTGAAAATAAAGAATACGAATATTTATCGATTAGTGGTGTTAGAAATGTTCTTGATGTCCTTGAAAGTATCAAACAAGGTAATATTAAAAAGTGTTTTATTGAACTATCAACATGTAGTGGTAGTTGTATTAATGGACCTGCAAAAAGTAAACATAGTTCCTCTTTAATAAACGGTTATATTGATGTTAGTAAAAATGCTGGTAAGAGTGACTTTGTTGTCAAAGATATCGATATTTCTCATAAGTATAAACAAGATTATTCTTTCAAAATTATCCCAAGTGAAAGTGAAATCAATAAAGTATTAAAAGAGATGGGTAAGACATCTTCAGATAAAGAATTAAATTGTGGTTCTTGTGGCTATAAGACATGTAAAGATAAAGCTATTGCTATTTTACAAGGAAAAGCAATAAAGGAAATGTGTCTTCCTTTCTTAATGGAAAAAGCCGCAAACTTTTCATCAAATATCGTTAAAACTACTCCAAATGGTATTTTGGTTTTAAACGATTCTTTGCAAATCCAACAAATAAATAAATCGATGTGCAAACTTGTAAATATTGACGATGCATCTTCAGTAATTGGTTTAAACATAACAACCATATTAAATCCTGATTTATTTTTAGATGCACTTGAAGGTAAAGTAATTAAAGACGTTAAACAATTCTTAGTCGATTATAATAAATATGTTGAAGTATCGATTATTTACGATAAAAAATTCAATATCTTAATTTCAATTATGAAAGATATCACGAGTGAAGAAATCGAAAGCGAAAAGAAGAAAAAAATCTTAGATGAATCTGTTAAAATTGCCAATGAAGTCATTGAAAAAAATATGAAAGCCGTTCAAGAAATAGCTTCTTTGCTTGGAGAAAGTGCTGCCGAAACTAAAGTTGCTTTGCTTTCATTAAAGGATACTTTAAAAAATGAATAGCAATTATTTATGTGATGTAGGTTACGTTTCATTAACGCACGATGGCGAACAACTATGTGGTGATAACGTCCAAATAATAAGAATAGATGAAAGCACTTGTATTATGGTATTAGCAGATGGACTAGGCAGTGGTGTTAAAGCTAATATACTATCGATTTTAACGAGTAAAATGATCGCTACTATGATGGCTAATAATATCTCATTAAAAGAGTGTGTAAAAACGATTATGGAAACTCTTCCTGTATGTAAAGAAAGACATGTCGCTTATTCAACTTTTACAATTGTTCGTGTTAAAGAAAATAGGAAAGTTGATATATATAACTATGAAAACCCTGAGCCTTTTTTAATTCGTAATGGCAAAGCAAAAATGTTTCCTATGGAAGAAATAGATATTGCTGGTAAAAAAATCCAACATAGTAAATTTATCGCTTTAGAAAACGATTGTATTTTTGCAATGAGCGATGGTATGCTTTATGCCTCAGAAAAAAATGAACTCAACTACGATTGGGATATCCCACAAATTTTAGATTATGTTGAAAGTTATTATGATGAAAATTCTTCAGCAAAAGCAAATGCGACAATTTTAATCGATTATGTCAACAATTTATATTCGCAAAAACCTAGTGACGATGTAACTTGTTCAGTGATTAAAATTCGCAAAAGAAACCATATAAATATTTTAATTGGTCCTTCAGAAAATAAAGCTGATGATAATAAAATGCTTTCTTTGTTTTTTTCAAAAGAGGGAAAACATATCGTATGTGGTGGCAGTACAAGCAAGATGGTTGCTTCCTACTTAAATGAAAAAATAGTCAATATTATCACTGATAATGATGATAGTACCATTCCACCTATTTGTAAAATCAAAGGTGTTGACTTAGTAACTGAAGGTATTATTACATTAAATAAAGTTTTAGAATATGCCAAAAACTTTAATAAAAATAACGAAGAGTATTTTACATGGTTTTATCAAGAAGATGGTGCTAGTCAAATAATGCGCTTGTTATTTGAAGAAGCTAGCGATATAGACTTTTTTGTAGGATGTGCAGTAAATCCTGCATATCAAAGAAACGATGATGCTTTTTCTTTTAAAAATAAAATGTTAGTTATTCAAGAAATAGTTTCCATCTTGAAAGAAAATGGAAAGAAAGTTAAAGTTAATTACTTTTAATGGCAAAATATGAAAAAAATCAGACTCATTCATACCAATGATATTCATTCTAATTTTGAACGATTTTTAAAAATGGCTACTGTCATTGAAACATTAAAAACAACAGACTATCTGTTATTAGATGCTGGTGATTTTAATGATTTTTCCTCTTTGCTTACTTATAGTAGTAAAGGCATTGCTGGTTTAAAACTTTTAAATCAATTAAATTATGATGCTATGACTATAGGAAATAATGAGGGATTTCAACCATTATCTATCATTGAAAATAGTTGTGATAGTAACCTTCTTCCTATTTTGTCTTGCAATTTATTTAAAATAGATAAAAGTCCAATAAGAGGCTTAAAACCTTCAATTATTATTCAAAAAAATGATATACGTTTTTTAATTATTGGCGTTTCTCCATATATGCCATCTTATAATGAATATTATAAACACTATAATATTTTAGCGATAAACCCGTTTCAAATTATTCAAGATGAAATATATAAATATAAAAACAAATATGATGTGGTAATTTTGCTTTCTCACTTAGGTTTAAAATATGATACCTTTATAGCGCAAGCGCTACCGCAAATAAATATAATCGTATCTGGTCACTCTCATGAAGTAACCACTTGTTTAAAAATCAATCAAACATACATTCATCAATCTGGATATAAGGGAAACTACGTTGGTTATATGGATTTGTTTTTTAAAGACAAAAAGTTAAGTGATGTAAAAGGTGAAAACATCGCTATTACAAGTGATATACAAAATGATGATAAGACAGAAAAATTATATTTAAAATTAAAAGAGGAAGAAAACAA
>JALEMY010000153.1 GCA_022767485.1 Erysipelotrichaceae bacterium | reverse complement strand
ATCTAAGGACGTAAATTACGCGGTACCACCTTAGTTCATAACATTGTTATGCACTTAATTTCTTTAACGCAGAAAATACGTCTTACTTACTTTTTTCAGTTTGCCGCTACTTAGTGATAAAAAATAAATCTAGTTGCTGATTTGCACCATCCATCAGTTCTCTTAAACATCGAATCATTTTTGTTGTCTAAGTCAAAGCGTTTGAATTATCATAACATAAAATATTAATTATTGCAAACTAATATCTTGACTTGGAGAAAATAAATATATAAATTTAGCGATTTTACTTACTTTTCCATTTAATGTAAAGATAACTCCATTTAAAAAATCACAAATCCTTTTTGCTTCAATAAGTTCAGTGTTAGACAAATCAACAATAACACTAACTCCTTTTATTAAATCATTAGCAATGTTTTCAACTTCAAAAAACTTTTTTGCATAAACAATTTTGGGTTGTGACGCATCAGATGAATTGAATATTTCTTTATTCTTTTCTTGATTGTTCATAGAATAAGTATTAATTTCAATTGTTTGAGTTTCAACATTATTATCCTTATTTGGAAACAAAAAATCTTTAATTTTATTAGCCATTTTAACCACCAAAATTATTATAATAATTTTCTTTAAAATAATCAATCAAAAATACTTCTTTAATTTTAAAATTGCATTTTTTTCAAGTCGAGAAACTTGCGCTTGCGAAATGAATAGTTCTTTAGCAATTTCTTCTTGTGTTTTTCCAGAATAATATCTTTTTATAATTATATTTCTTTGCAAAAAATCTAAATTTTCAATTCCTTGTTTTAAAGTATTTAAATTGATAAATGATTGCTCAATATTATAATCATCTGATAGGTAATCTAAATAAGTCATATCTTCGTCAAGATCATTAGAAAGAGATTCTTGCAAAGAGACAACACAATTTAAACTTTTAAGAGCTTCATCTATTTTATATACACTTTCATTTAATATTTCTGAAAGTTGGGCTGATGTTGGTTCTTTTTGATATAAGATGATAAATTTTTCTTTTTCCTTTAATATTTTATATGCTAAATCTCTAATTTGCCTTGATATTTTAACATTATTGTTATCTCTTAAATAACGTTTTATTTCCCCAATTATCATTGGTATTGCATATGTAGAAAAAGCAACATTCAATGATAAATTAAAATTATCAATGGCTTTTATTAAGCCTATGCAACCAATTTGAAATAAATCATCTAAATCGACATTATTAGTGATATTAAATTTTTTAATGGCCATTAATATCAATTTTAAATTACCCATGATAATTTCATTTTTTACATTGTAATTTCCATTAAAATATTCCTTTAGCAATTCTTGACAACGATTTTTATCTAATATTTTTATTTCATTAGTTTTTAAATTTGTTATATTTACTTTATTTTGCACATTAACACCATAGATATTATTTCCAAAATAAAGATAAATCTACAAATTACTATTTTTTGGTAATTAGTTGTTTAATTTATTTTTCAACTTTTTAATTATTTTCTTTTCTAATCGTGAGATATATGATTGAGAAATGTTAAGCTTATCTGCAACATCTTTTTGTGTCATTTCTATACCATTATTTAAGCCATATCTCATCATTATTATTTCTTTTTCTCTAGGTTTTAGTTCACTTAT
>JALEMY010000032.1 GCA_022767485.1 Erysipelotrichaceae bacterium | reverse complement strand
ACATCTTGATAAAAGATAAGTAAAAACTTAGGAGTTTCACTTTCTAATAAATCTTTATGGTCAACTATTGAAATAAAAGTTCCTGTAAGCAAAGGTATAATTGAGCGTAGGTAATTTAAAAAGATAACACTTAAAATGGTTACTATAAAAAGTAACCAATTTTTCTTTAAATATCTAACTAATAATGCTATAGTCTTCATATATTTATTTTATTTCTCTTGTTCCACCATATACTTTTACTTGATAAAAACTAGGTTCATAACCAATTTTTTCAAGATATTCTTTTTTTACTTCAGCCATTGCTTTTTCTTCAAATCCTTTTTTATAAATAGCAATAGCACATCCACCAAATCCAGCACCAGTCATTCTAGCACCAACACAACCTTCTTGCGTCAAAAAACTATATACTAGCGTGTCTAATTCTTTTCCTGTAACTTCATAATCATTTTTTAATGACTCATGTGAGGCTGTCAAACATTTTCCAAGTTCATTAATATCGTGATTTATTAATGCTTTACTAGCTTTAATAGTACGATCATTTTCGCTTACTACATGACGTAGTCTTCTTTGAAGTTTCTCATCTTTTATAAGTGGCATAACTTCATCCATTTGCTTTAAATCCATATCACATAAATATTTAAATGTATAACCGTTTTCATGTAATATAGTTAAAACTTGCTCACATTCTGCTCTTCTTTCGTTATATTTACTATCAGCAAGTTGTCTTTTCTTATTAGTATTAGCAATTATCAATACATTGTCTTCAAGTTCAAAAGGAATCTCTTCATATTTTAAAGTATTACAATCAAGCAATAGTGCTTTTTCATCCTTGCCATTACAAATAATAAATTGATCCATAATACCACTATTAACACCCATAAACTCGTTTTCAACTCTTTTACAAGCTAATGCTAAAGCAGTGTGAGAAACTAAGTTACAATTTAAAGAAGATAAAGCATAGCCAAGACCTGTACAAAAAGATGCTGAAGATGAAAGACCAGAAGAGTGAGGAATCGTCCCACAGCATACCATATCAAAGCCTAAATGAATATCAAAGATTTTCATAACGCCTTTAATAAAATCACTATATTGGTTTGTTTTATTTTCATCAAAGACATCAAAAGAAATAACACCTAGATTTTCAAATTGCATCGAATATGCATTAACGATATTTGTGTGATTTAAACGAATAACAAAATATGTACCTTTATCAATGGCACAAGGCATTACATAACCGCCATTATAATCTATATGTTCACCTATTATATTTACTCTTCCAGGTGAAAAAAAGCACCTAGTATCCTTATCATCTTTAAATATTTCTACAAACTTTTCTTTAACCTTTTCTAACATACTTAAATCCTCCGTAGTTAATTTAATTATATCGTATTTCGATAATAGAATAAAGTGTTTGTTTTATAAAAAACTATTTAGTAAAGTCGCTAAAGATGTAAAACATCTTTCAATAACAAATTATGAAATCAATAAAGATAATTCTATTTTAGTTATATTTGTTCACCATTTTAAAATAAAGTAATCTTTTACACTTATAAAAAAATATGAAAAGTAAACTATGTATATATTTACTTAATTCATATTTAATTATGATCAATTTTTATGCAAAAGATATTATTATATTAAGATTACTTACTACTACGATAAATAATCATAGCACTATAGCAATAAATTTGCTCTTGATTAGCAACAAAAGCATTAATGGCATATTTTATATCAACAATATCATTTTCATTTAATGATGATATAAAACTATTAACTTTATATTGTAAATCTTTTTCATGTTCTTCATCATATATTTCAACTTTTATCATCTTTTCACCTACTTTAAGTGTAAGATAAAAAGATGAAAAAATTGTCGAATTATATCATTTTTGTAACAATTTAAAACGAACAAGCACTGGACGTATTAATCTTAAAACATAATATAACAATATGCTTTGAGGCAATAAATAAACTATGTTTTTAGGCAAAGCAAATAAGGTAAAATAATATTTTACCTTTTCAAGATATGCTATAAAAGTCATTGAAGAATCCATATTGTAATATGTTACAAAGATAAATAAAAACGAACCATAAATAGCATTCATAAATATGTTGACTAAAAGTCTAGCAAGTAATGCATTTTTAAAAGAAAATTTTCTTTTATAAAAGCAAATTCCATAAATAAAGCCTGAAAGAGCAGCTTGTAAGGTGTAGCCAAAATTAAATATTCCCCCATTTGAATTTATCATAAAACCAATAACATCTGAAAAAATACCTATAATAAATCCATAAACTGGTCCATAAATCATAGCTAAAGTAGCAAAAAATAAATATGTAAAGGAAATACCTAAATTACCAAAGCCACTAGGTAAAGGCAGTAATTTAGAAATCATCATTAAAGCAAAAATCATAGCAATGGTCGTGATGTCTTTTACCTTTTTAAGTGGTGAAAAAGCTAATTTCCAATAAGTCACATTAAAGCAATGCTTAAAACATGTTTGATTATCATATATAATAACTTTTTCTTCTTTTGCTTTTTTTTGTAAGAAAAATGAAACTATTAATTCGACAAACAAAGCAAATAAAGTAATATATAATGAATATAAATAACGATTTAAATAATTGTGTAATTCTATTATATCTTCATTTAAAAAAGTTACATTACAATTTCCCTTTTTTGCAATTTTATTTACACTATCTTTAATAAACATCTTAGCTCGACTACTAAGCGAATTAGTAGAACTTAAAAAGAATTGATCATAATATTTAAACTTTGTTTTTATAGTGATTTTATTATCTATAACTTCATAAGTAAAATCATTTTTTTCAAGCATTGTTTCAACATCGATGTTAATGTATTTATTATTAGCTCCAGAATCTTTTATTTCATTTAAAAAATCACTATCTATTAATAATTCATCTTGAAAATCAGCAATATTTTCTACTAAAAAAGATGCTTGATAATATGCTCTTTGTTGATTTATTAAGTCGATGGTAAAAAAAGATAATAAATAGCAAACTAAAAGTGAAAGCAAATAAGAAAATAGATGATTTTTTAAATAAACAAAGTATTTTTTCATAAAAAAGACCTCCTAAATTAGAAGATCCGCAGTCAATTTTTATTTTCAGCGGACGCGTTAGTAAACCGCCGATAACTCGTTCGTCTAATATGCATCTCCCACATAATAGCACTTTACGCTTACTAACTACTCTGTATGGCTTTATTATATAGACAAGTATCTTTTATGTCAAATATAACTACCATTATTAATAAATAAAAACGCGCCAATAATTGACGCGAATCTTATTTATTTAATGAGTCGATATAACGAATTGCTTGTAAAGCAGCTATTGCCCCATCTGAACTTGCTGTCACTATTTGTCTAATTGCTTTATGGCGACAATCTCCAGCAGCATAAATACCATCTACGTTACATCTACAAATATCATCTGTAATAATAAAACCATTTTCATCTAAAGTAGTAAAATCTTTAAATGCTTCATTGTTTGCTTGTTGTCCAATAGCAACAAAAATACTTTCCGTATCAAATATAGATGTTTCATTAGTTATTTGATCTTTTAAAATAATTGATGTTAAACTATTTTGACCATTTAAACCAACTACTATTTTATTAAATATAACTTT
>JALEMY010000014.1 GCA_022767485.1 Erysipelotrichaceae bacterium | reverse complement strand
TAATTAATGTTGCTAATAAACAAATAGAACATAAAACTACTCCAACAGTAGCTTTTTTTCTATCGACTGATTTTAAGGCCACAATACCTAAAATTAATCCGACGATTGTTACAGGATAACCAACAAGTGGTAATAACCAAGCAACAAGACCTACAAATCCTAAAATCATTGATGCTAATGCTTTTTTATCTGTCATAAATGCGACCCTCCATATAATTTAATTTTAATCCTTGCTTAATTATTAGTCAACAACTAATCAATATATGTCATTGCTTTTTCAAGAACCTTTTTATTGGTATTAATAATGCTTTCATATTTTTCTTCATTTGCAAAAATAAATGAAGCATCATTACTTGCTGCTTTTAAAATATTAAAGTCATCTATCAAATTGGCAATATAAAATGGTGACTTACCTGATTGTTGAATACCAAGCAAATCTCCAGCTCCACGACGCTTTAAATCATATTCAGAAATTTTAAAACCATCATTACAAGTAGCGATAAATGAAAGACGTGAATTAACTTCTTCATCATCTGAATTAGAAAGCAAATAACAATATCCAGCTTTTCCATCACGGGCTATTCTTCCTCTTAACTGATGAATTTGCGCTAAGCCAAAACGTTCGGCATTATATATTACCATCATATTAGCATCAAAGACATTGATGCCCACTTCAATTACAGTAGTAGAAACTAAAACGTTAATTTCACCATTAACAAATTTTGTCATTATTGTTTGCTTTTCATCGTTGCTAAGTTTACCATGTAATAAGCCAACCTTGGCATTTTTTATTTTCTTTTCCCAAGAAGTTGTAATTTCATAAACATTTACTAGATTGCTTGCTTCTTCTTCAATGCTTGGACAAACCACATATACTTTTTGTCGACTTAGCAAATATTGTTCAATAAATAATGACGCTTTCTTTATTGAATTTTCTTTAAAATAATATGTTGTAACTTGACGATTAATATATGGATAACATTGAATAGTTGAAACATCCATATCTAAATATAAGGTTGAAGCTAGAGTGCGAGGAATTGGTGTTGCTGACATATATAATATGTCAATTCCCTCTCCTTTTTCTTTTAATGCTATTCTTTGCTTTACACCAAAACGATGTTGCTCATCGATTATAGCTAAGCCTAAATTATTAAAAACAACATTTGGCTGTATTAAAGCATGGGTTCCAATAATAATATCAATATCACCATCTTTTAATTGCTCAATAACTTCTTTTTTTTCTTTGCTTGGCATATCGGAAACTAGCAAAGCAATCTTTATATTCATATTCTTAAAAAAAGATAAAATGCTTTGGTAATGTTGTCTTGCTAAGATGTCAGTAGGTGCCATTAATGCCCCTTGATAAAATGAAGAATAATTAGCTAATAAAGCAATAAAAGACACAATTGTCTTACCACTACCAACATCTCCTTGAAGCAAACGAGACATATGGTGTTTTCCTTCTATATCATTACATATTTCTTTAACAGCTTGCTTTTGATCATCTGTTAGTGTAAAAGGTAATGAATTGATAAAATTTCTTACCAATGGATAATTAATTTTCTTTGCACGTTTACTTTTATTTACTTGTATAGATTTTCTCTTTAAATTACCAAGAATACAGAAATTTAAAAACTCTTCATATTTTAAATATCTTTTAGCTTGATGGAGATTTTCATCAGAGTTAGGATGATGAATAGCATATAAAGCTTCTTTTAGACTTATTAGTTTATATTTTTTTATTAAATCATCTGGAATAGTATCAATTAATAAATTATTATTACATGCATATTCATAAACATATAAAACAAACTTTCTATATGTTTGATCTTTAATTGCTGTAGGAAGTGAATATACGGGAATAAATTCTTCTTCATTATCAAGTGTCCCCATAAAAAAATTTGATACAACTATTTCATTTTTAAAATAATTATATTTTCCAATAACTACAATATTAGCTCCTTCAAATAAAAATCTTGTATTTGCAAAGTGATTAAACATAATAATTTTAACGCTTTGCGTCTTATTTGTGATATAAAATGAAGTTTTCATTGCTTTGTGACTTAACTTTTCAACTAAAACAATAGAGGAAATCTTTCCAGAAATAGAAACTTTTTGATCGTGTAGTTCCATTTTTAAACAATCATTTTGATAGTGGTCATATCGATAAGGATAATATCTTAAAATATCATCTATAGAAGAAAAATTCATAATATCAACAATTTCTTTTCTTTTCTTTGTTAGTTTTATTTTTTCCATATCATCACCACCTAATATTATTTTATTCTTTTTTTGTTTTTTTTCCTAATAAAAAAAACAAACTTTCGCAAAAGTTTGTTTATTAATTCATTATCAAAAAAGTCAAAACCAAATACACCAGTGGAACTATGATAGATATTATACTAAATATAATACTAACTTCCGATACATTCTTCATAGCTTTTTTTCCTACATTTCCTAAAATCAAGGCAATTGGCGCAAGTATTATTTCACCAACAACGAAATATAAAATAAATACTATAAAAACAACCATAGAAATACCAACACCTAAGCCCTCTTCACCTGAAACATCAGATGAGTTAAGATGAGCTTTCATAAGTGCAAAAAAGAATATAGATAGTATAATTACACCAATAAGACAAATGCTCGATAAACAAATCGATATAATAGATGCAGCTTTTCTACCTTTTAAATTTTCCACAAATATCCTCCTTTATTCTACTGCAAGTAATAATTGATATACTGGTTGATCTCCTTGTTGAATTTCAACTTCAACATGATGATAAGTCTCTTTAATATATTTTTCCAAATTTTTAACAGTCTTATTAGAAACGTCGCATCCAGCAATAATCGTTACGATTTCAGCATCGTAGTTCATCATAGCTGATACTAAAGAAATTGCGACTTTATTAATATCTTTGGAAGCAGCTACAATCTTTTTTTCTTTAATTCCAATAAAATCACCAGATTTAATTGACACACCATTTAATTTTGAATCGCGAACAGCTGTTGTAATTTGTCCACAAACAACACGTTTTGTTGCAGCAAACATTTCGATAATATTTTCATCGATTGAGCAGTCAGGATTATAACCCATACATGCTGAAATACCTTGTTGAATAGAAGTTGTAGGCACAATTCTTGTTTCGATGCCTTTTTTATTCAATATTTCAGCTGCTTGTTTAGCAGACATAACTATATTACTATTATTAGGCAAAATAATAACTGATTCAGGATTTAATTTACTAATTGCTTTTACAAAATCTTCAATTGAAGGATTCATTGTTTGACCACCGGAAATAACAATATCGACACGAAGTTGTGTAAATAATCTTGTCAATCCTTCACCAACTGCAACAGTAACTATAGCTTGTTTTTTTCTTTCAGGCTTCTTAACTAATTTATCATGTTGTTCATCCATATTTTCAACTTTGATAGTAATAAATTCACCAAATTGTTGAGCATAATTGAAAACATCTCCTGGTTTATACGTGTGAACATGGACTTTAACAAGATCTTCATCATTAACTAGCACTACAGAAGCACCAATTTTTTCTAAAAACTCACGTAATTGTTCTTGATTATAAGGAATTTTTCCTTCAACTTCTGGTAGTAGTCTCATAACAAATTCTGTACAATAGCCAAATTCATCTTCTTCGCTATCTTCAACTTTATCAAATAATACATATTTTGTATCTTGAGATGAAAGTGTTTGTGTTTCAACTACTTCACCCTTTGCAGCGCTTAAAAATCCTTCAAGAATTTTAACAATTCCCGCACCGCCTGAATCGACAACACCAGCTTCTTTTAATACTGGAAGTAAATTTGGTGTGTTTTCAAGTGATATTTTAGCTGCATTAACCATTTCATTTAATGTCTCAACAAGAGTTGCACTAGGATTATCTAAAACGAATTTCTCAACAGCATTTGAAGCATCTTTAATGACCGTAAGCATCGTTCCTTCAACAGGTTTTAATACAGCTTTATAGGCCTTTTCAGTACCTTTTTTAAATGCATTAACAACATCAGCAAGAACTAGTTCTTGCTTTTCTTTAACTGCATCAGCAAATCCTCTAAAAATTTGCGATAAAATAACACCTGAATTTCCTCTTGCACCAAGAAGTAAACCTTTTGCAAAACTTGTAGCAAGATCACCGCATCTATCAAATTCAACTGATGAAATATTTTTTACACCATTTTGAATTGTCATCATCATATTAGTACCAGTATCACCATCTGGAATTGGAAAAACATTTAATGCATCGATATCCTTGTAATTGTTGCTTATATTATTAGTTCCTGACACGAAGATATCGCGCAAAAATTCAACGTTAATGTTTGTCATATATTCTACCTCATCTATATAAAATAATTTTTTTCAAAAATTAAATGCTTTTTTTTAAAATTATGAATATTCACTTATCATAATACGTTAGTATTATATACTTTTTTTTATGTTTTGTAAATATAATTTTTTTTACATAAAAACGCCGATAATTAGCAACTATCGCTTGCTAAATATTTTTTTTATAAAAATAATATTGAAATTAATTTAAAATAATGCTATTATATTAAAGCATGAATTCATAAGGAGGTCTTAACATGGCAAGAGTATGTGAATTATCAGGAAGAGGTCCATTAAGTGGAAATAAACGTTCTCACTCATTACGTCCAACAAGAAGAAAATGGAACGTTAATTTACAAAAGAAAACAATTATCGTTAATGGTCAAAAAGTGAAAGTTAAAGCATCAACAAGAGCATTAAGATCACTTAACAAACAACAATCAACAGCTGAATAATTCACTCCAACTAGGAGTGCTTTTATTCATTACTTGCTTTAAGATTACTCGTAATATTAAAGCATTTATCTGCCCTGTTAGCTCAGTTGGTAGAGCAACTGACTCTTAATCAGTGGGTCAAGGGTTCGAGTCCCTCACAGGGTACCATGATAGCAATAAGACATTTTGAAAAAACAAAGTGTCTTTTTTTTTCTTAGAAAATAATTCTTTATATGATAAAAGTCTAAAAGTTTTTACTTTTATGGAAAATGGAGTATTTGTAATGACTGACAAAAAATATTTATGGGTTTATTAATTACAACAAAGAACTAAACTTTGCAATTCAAGAAGCCTTAATTGTGCTTATGAAAGAAAGAAAATATGAAGATATTTCTATTTGTGATCTTTGCAAAAAAGATGGTGTTTCAAGAATGGCTTTTTATAATAACTATAAAACACTAGATGCAGTAATAAAAAACATAGTAAGCGATGTTAATAATAAGATAATAAAGGAAATAGTATGTCCTTTTAGAAGTAACATAAGTCTAAATTGGTATGTTAAAGCTTTTAAAACTATAAAAGACAACAATGACTTTTTAAAATTAATGTTCAATGCAAATTATAAATATCGTTACTTAGAAATGATAAATGAATTGGTTTTACATAATGTTGACAATATATCTTTAAAAGATAAAAATATGAGAATATTGTGGGCTAAAGGAATAGTTAATCGTATTATCAAGTGGATTGATGATGATAGTTAGAAACGGTAGAAGAAATAGCAGAATTTTGTTACAACAATTTAAAACATTTTTTATAGCTTTTTTTTATTTCGCTTTTTAAAAGTTTAGTTTATACTATTAAAGAAAGGAATTATAATTTATAAATAATAGTGATAATATGACAGAATATAACAAAATGATTGAAGGAAAAATATATGATCCAAATGATGCTTATTTATTAAAAATTAGAAGTCAGGCTCATCGTTTATCAAAACAATATAATGACACAACAGAAGAAGAAACAATTAAAAGAAAAGAAATACTAGATGAGTTAATTCCTAATAAAGGGGAAAATGTATATTTGCAAGGACCAATATATTTTGATTATGGTATCAATACAACAATTGGAAACAATTCATATGCAAATTTTAATTTGACAGTTTTAGATGTTTGCAAAGTAAATATTGGAAATAATGTATTTATTGGACCTAATGTATCATTACATACCGCACTACATCCACTTAGATATCAAGATAGAAATCAATATTTCGATTCTAATAAAAACTATATAACTGATAAAGAATATGGTAAGCCAATAACTATTAAAGATAATTGTTGGATTGCTGGAAATGTAACCATTTGTGCTGGTGTTACCATTAATGAAGGCTGTGTAATTGGCGCTGGAAGTGTTGTAACAAAAGATATCGAAGCTAATTCTTTAGCATTTGGAAATCCATGCCGTGTTAGAAGAAAAATTAGTGAAGAAGATAGAATCGAACTAAAAAAAGAATTATTATAAATGAGGCAAATTATGAAAGAAAAGGTTTTATCAAAAAGTCAAGAGATAGAAAGATGTATATTGACTTCTTTTCGTTCAAGACTTTGGAGCAAATTTACTAAAGCTATTGTCGAATATAAATTAATTGAAGAAAACGATAACATCGCCGTTTGCATTTCAGGTGGCAAAGATTCCATGATCTTAGCAAAGTGTATGCAAATATTACAAAAGCATAGCGATTTTCCTTTTAATTGTGTTTATATGGTAATGGATCCAGGATATAACGAAATAAATAGGCAAAAGATCATAGATAATGCTAAAGAAATGGATATTCCTATTATCATGTATAAAACAGATATATTTGATATAGTATCTTTAAGCGATAAAGGTTCACCTTGTTATCTATGTGCTAGAATGAGAAGAGGAGCGTTATATAAAAAAGCTTTAGAATTAAATTGTAATAAAATTGCTTTAGGGCATCATTTTGATGATGTAATTGAAACGATATTGTTATCGATGTTGTATGGTGGAAAAATTCAATCGATGATGCCTAAACTACATTCAGATAATTATGAAGGATTAGAACTAATTCGTCCATTTTACTATGTTCGTGAAAAAGATATTATAAGTTTTGCAAGTAAAAACGAATTATCTTTTATCAATTGTGCTTGTCATTTTACTGAAGATGTATCTAAAGGAAAAGTTGATTCAAAAAGAGCAGAAATTAAACAATTATTAGCAAATCTTAGAAAAATCGATAAAAACTTTGATAATAATATTTTTAAATCAATGTATAATGTAAATATCGATACAGCTATTGCCTATCAAAAAAATACTATCACTCATCATTTTTTAGATGAATACGATAGTAAAGTAACTTTCCATCATCACGAACAGTTTGAAAGAACAAAGATGATTTATGGCGAAGAAAAAATGGAAAAGATTTATAATAGTGCCATTGCAGTTTTTGGTGTAGGTGGCGTTGGTGGATATGTAGTAGAAGCTTTAGCGAGAAGTGGGGTATCAACTTTTTATCTTTATGATCCTGATGTTGTTTCAGTTTCAAACATTAATAGACAAATAATTGCAACATTTAAAAGTATTAATCAAGATAAAGTCTATGCTTTAAAACAACGTATATTATCTATTAACCCAGATGCAAATGTACATACATATAAAATGTTTGTCGATAAAGATACTATTAAAGACATCGATTTTAGTAAGTTTACATATTGTGTGGATGCTCTTGATACTATCACCACAAAAATACTACTTATTGAAAAAGCAAAAAATGAAAACATCCCATTAATATCTTCAATGGGTACTGGAAATCATTTAGATCCTTCATCATTTAAAATAACAGATCTTGCCAAAACAACGCATGATCCAATTGCTAAAGTATTACGAAAAGAATTGAAAAGTAAGAATATAATCCATCAAAAAGTTGCATGTTCAATCGAAGAACCTTTAACTCATGTGCTTGATGAAAATGGTAAAAGAATACCTGCAAGCAATGCCTTTGTTCCAGCAAGTGTTGGTTTACTTATAGCAAGCGAAGTCATTAAAGATATAACAGAATAAAAAAAATTGCAAATTATATTTATTGCAATTTTTTTATTGTTTGTATATGTAAAAACATCCTTTCCCTGATTCTTTTGCAAAATACAAGGCTTTATCAGCAAAATCATATACGTAGTTTGCTGGCATAGTTTTATTATTAACATATATTCCTGCTGACAATTGTAAATTTACTTCCTTATTATTTTTCATTAATATTTGATTAGCAATATTTAATCTTTCTATAACACTTTCTACACTATCAAAGGAAATGATAGCAAATTCATCTCCACCATAACGAAATACTTGATTTGAAAATAACGAAGAGAGAGTTTTGGCAATATTTTTTAAAGCTGTGTCTCCTTCTTGATGACCATATTTATCATTTACCATTTTAAAATTATCAACATCAAGTAATGAAAAAACAAAAGATTCCTTATTATCAATTATTTTATTAATATAATTATCTAAATATCTACGATTATAAATATTAGTAAGTGAATCTATGTTAGCTTGATTTTCAAGTTGTTCATTTAAAGATAATTGATTTTTAATAGAATGATAATTACGTAATTCTACGGTAATAGCTACTAATAAAAATATACAATGGTTAATGTAAAAAGGCATACCTAATTCAATATTTCCATAAAGTTTTACAAAAACAATCATAAATACTGTTGAAAAAACTGTTAACATTATAAACGCTAAAGGACGAAAAGCAATCAAACTTCCAATTGCTGCTAATATAGTCATATAAGTTACAACAAATCCACCACCAACAATATCTAATGCTGAGATTAAAGCTGACCAAAAAATAATAATGAAACTATATATAATAACATTATAATAATTAATTTGTTTCCACGTATTTTTTTTCATCGAATATGTATTTATGAAATAAGATATGCATGAAAATATCGCTAAAGCAATATATGAAAACATATAAATAACTCTTCTTTCATCACTGAAATCAAAAGTTATCAAGCCGTATATAATCATAAATATTTCAAGAATAAAAACCATTAATAAAAAACCATTAAATACTTTATAATTTTTATTTAAACTTTTAACTATTATTTCATTTTTTAACATACTACATTCTCCACTTAAGTAACTATTAGATTATTAAATATTATATCATTTCAAATAAAAATTAGCAAATATTATACCTTGAACACTTTTAAAATATAGTTTAAATATAGAAATATCATAAAGTGGAATAATGTATCTTAATAAAACACATTATAAAAATTATAGAAATATAGCTAAAAAAGCTACAATCAAGTTCGAATAAAGTCATGACAATATAAACCAATTAAAAATAATTATTATTGTTTAAAATACTGATTGTTTTCCAAAAATTATGTGTTATTTTAAATATTAAAATCATAATAAAAGTCTACAAATTTATTAGATATTAAATTTATAAAACATCGATGTTTCTTTTCAATTTTTTATCTTGTTTTTAAAATAAAAAGATATATCTATTAAGCAAGACTCCTTAAAAATTCTTTTTTACATCTTGCCAATTTTCATTTTTAATTATTTTTGCATTTTCACCATTAAATACCTTACTGCTTCATTATCACCTTAAAGATGATACATAAACCATGCTGTCATATATCCATCAGCATAAGGCAACATTTCGCCATGATCTGTATTAACTATCTTGCTATTATCTTTGTGACGTTATCAGAAATATTACTATATTTTTCTTCTAATTCAACTAATGGACAAATTCCTGTGTTTTTTCCATCTCCTGCATCAGCCTTTTTTGTTCCAGCAACCATGAAGCAAGGAATATTAATTCCACTTACATCAAAAGGTGCTTTTAACAAATCAATGCTAATTTGTAACGTAGGTGCACTAGCAGCATACATAGTTTTATAATAGTATCCATTTTTTTTAGATGTGACAGCATTTATCGTCCCTAATCCGCCTTGATAATGCCCTCAATACCAATGAATTCAATATCAATTTTGCCATAAAACAACTAAAAAAAACACCATAATTATAAGAACTATGGTGAATATTTTAGTAATGGTGCTCGGGGTCGGAATCGAACCGACACGCCTATCACTAGGCCCAGGATTTTAAGTCCTGTGCGTCTACCTGTTTCGCCACTCGAGCATTAAGTGGTGACCTGTAAGGAACTCGAATCCTTGACCCCTTGATTAAAAGTCAAGTGCTCTACCAGCTGAGCTAACAGGTCATAATGGCTGGGATAACTGGGATCGAACCAGTGAATGCCAGAATCAAAATCTGGTGCCTTACCGCTTGGCTATATCCCATTATGAGATGGTGGGAGGGGACGGATTCGAACCGCCGAACCCTAAGGAATAGATTTACAGTCTACCGCGTTTAGCCACTTCGCTACCCTCCCGGCAAAATCTTTTCAAAAAAAATAATGGTGGGTGTTAACGGACTCGGACCGCTGACCCTCTGCTTGTAAGGCAGATGCTCTTCCAGCTGAGCTAAACACCCATACCACCGTGCTCATATATAATACAATACTTAATTATTTATGTCAATAATTTTTTTTAAAAATGTTATTTTTTTTTTATTTTGTAAAATAAAAGACTAAATATCGATTGCTTTGTTTTAAAAAAAAATGCATGCTATAGTTATTTCCAATTGCACATTATTTATGCTTGAATGAAAGAGGAAAGAAATAGGAAAGAAATATTAAGTTACAAACGATAAAGACGTTTTTATTAATAAAAGTAAATATATTTTAATAATATATCCTACATATAAACTATTTGATAACCTACCACAAGTAAAAATCGATGATGTTATATAATAATTAGGATAGAAGATGCTTTTCGCCTTATACAATGTTTTAAAAATAAATTGATTCTAAATTAGTTTGTCTACACTCTATATAAGATAAACTAATAAAATCAATGTTTCAAAACCATAAGCCATATCATGATAAAACAAATATTAATTAAACAAAATTTAGTTCAGCAAAAATGAATTAACACACTATTATGCTACTATCTAATAATAAAATAGCAAATAACGTAATAAAAGTAACAATAATAAATAAAATTGCCATGCCATGAAATGAATTATTGCTCATTTATTTTTATTTCCCCTGCAAAACGAGGTTGCTAACTGTTATTTCTGCATTTATATCAACTAAAAGCAAACAAATTTCCATAAGTGAGATACTTATAATAAAGCCAAAAATATTATTGCTAATTAAAGTTATAATTGCTGTCAATATTGTAGTAAATCCATAAAATGTTAAACTTGATAAAATTAAATTTATTACGTTATTAAATTTCAATATCGTTAATAGTTTAATTTTTTTATATCCATAAATAACGTATGCTTCAATTAAAGAAATATAACAATATAAAATAATTGTAATCAACATAATTACATAGGAATTTATTATCCATAACTTTACAATTAATATAATCAATGTAATTAATGTAGTAGAAAATAGTGAATCAAATATTGAAACAATTAGTGCTCTTATAGTTTTCCTATTTACAAGTGTTTTCCTTACTAGTGATCTTGTTAATAAAAAACCAAAAAA
>JALEMY010000012.1 GCA_022767485.1 Erysipelotrichaceae bacterium | reverse complement strand
AAAATAAAATTCCACCAAAGACAAAATAATCGTTATGGAGGTAATCAAAAACACCAGATTCATCAGAATAAATATATATATCCATGTTTCATCCTCCTTAATTATAAAAAAAAAGCCACATTGTGGCTCCCTATGGCCGATTCCAACACAAGACACTTAAACGCTCAGTTCGGTAACATAGGTATACAGCATAGTTTCCTATCTGCATTATTATTATATGCATTTATTTTATAATTGTCAACTTTTTAATTATTTTTACAAACCCGTCTTTGGGATTTAACAACCCAAAATTTGGGATGAGAAAAGTGTTTTTAAGAAATTACTTATATAAATATAAGTAAAAGTATTGAAAACATTTTTTTATTGTGTTATAATAGAGGTAGTTAAGGTTGTTTTTTTAACATGGAGGCCTCTTTATGATATATTTCTTAAAAAAATCAACTCCTTCTAAAAAAGGTTTATACTTGCAAATTTACAAAAACTTCTATGACCATGACACTAAAAAGAAAAAAACTGTTTCTCATACTACTTTAGGTTATGCTTGTGACTTAATTGAAAAAGGTATTAAAGATCCTATTGCTTATGGTCAACAAATCGTTAAGGAATTAAATGCTACTTTAAATAATAATTATCAAAAACAAATAGGTGATGAATCTGCATGCAAATATGCCGGTCATTTTTTAGTTAAGGCTATGTTTGACTATCTTGATCTTGATAGAGTTATGAACATTATGTCCTCTAATTTTAAATCAAAATATTTAATGTCTGATTTAGTTAGAACGCTTACTTATGTGCAATTTTTAAATCCTGGTTCAAAGCTAAATGCTTTTGAAAAGGTCATTCCTAACATATATGATAGTAAGAAGTTCTCATATGATCAAATACTTGATGGTGTTAACTTTATTGGAAAAGATTATCCTAAGTTTATTGAACTAATTAACCATGGCATAGCTAATAAATGGAAGCGTAACATAGAAAAAGTCTTCTTTGATTGTACAAACTACTACTTTGAAATAGATGAACAAGATGATTTTAGAAGATATGGACCTAGTAAAGAAGAAAGGAAATGTCCTATAATAGGACAAGCGCTTCTTTTAGACGCCGATATGATTCCAATCGACACAGAATTTTACCCAGGAAATCAAAGTGAAAAACCTTTTATTAGAAAAAAAGTAGAAGAAATGAAAGCTAAAAACAATGTTGAAGGAAGAGTTATTCAAGTAGCTGATAAAGGCTTAAATTGCGCAAGAAATATATATGCAGCTGTAAAAGAGGCAAATGATGGCTATATTTTTTCAAAATCAGTTCATGGAAAGAGTTTATCTGAAGCAGAAAAGAAGTGGGTATTATTAGAAGATAACTATATAAATAAATGGGAAGAAGTAAAAAATAGTAATGGCGAATTGTTATATAAATATAAAGTAAGTAGAAAGTTAGATGAAAAGAATAAAGTAGTAGATTATGATGATTTTACATACAAATGTAAAATTAATCCTGATGATAAGGATGAAATAACATTTACTGTAAAAGAAAAAAGAATTGTAACTTACAATCCTTTATTAGCTAAAAAACGTAGACACGAAATACAAAAAGAAGTTGAAAAACTACAAAAGAAACTAACTTATAAAGAAGCTATTCATGAAGAATTAGGTGATAGTAGTAAATATGTTAAACTTAAAACCATAACTGAAAATGGAGAAAAAGTTAAAATTGCAACAGAAATCAACATTGAAAAAGTTTCTGAAGATTTATCTTATGCAGGATACAATTTGCTTGTTACATCTGAAATAGATGCTACCCCAACTTCAATTTATAATACATATCATAGACTTTGGAGAATTGAAGAATCTTTTAGAATTATGAAAACATATTTAGAAGCAAGACCAGTTTATTTGCAAAATGAAAATTCTATATATGGACACTTTATTATTTGCTATTATGCTTTAGTTATTGAAAGGCTTATTGAACTAAAATTATTCAATGATGAATTCTCACCAGATACTATCTTTGAGTTCATCAGAAGTTATAAAATCACTGAAAATTTTGATGGAAGTTATATCAACAATGCAACTAATTCTAAGTTCATAAATATGTTAAAAAAGAAAACTGGTTTATCTAAAATTGGCAACTTATATTTAACAAATAAAGAAGTAAATAATATTATGAATTATGAGATTTAACTACCCATTTTAGGGGGTTGATCCCAAAGACAGGTTTTATTTTTAGTCAATAAGTACAAATGATGTTCTAGTAGTTTTTTTCACAAAGTTTATCTTAAAAGATAAATATTATTTTTTTGATTTATATTGAATATAAAAATCATTATTTTTTATTTTACTAAAAATATAGCCAATATTGGAAGTTAATTCCTTGCTTGCTTTGTCAATATATGTATTGATAAACAAGTTTTCTTGTTGTATTGCAACTTCAATATTTTCTGAAAAAAGTGCTACTTGTCCATCCTTAGATTTTGAATTAATATTGCTGGTTTTTAATAATAAGTCGTATACATATC
>JALEMY010000141.1 GCA_022767485.1 Erysipelotrichaceae bacterium | reverse complement strand
TGTATTAGTATTACTGTAGATGCTCTTTAAAAATCGACTACAAATGAAAATTATTTGTTAACATTGCAATAAACACATGTATGTTTATCGCGTCATCTTAAAACAAATAAGATCATAAATATGCCAAATTATGTTTAAAAGATAATAATAAAACAGCTATAGTATACTATGGTTTTAAAAAATCGTAAAATGACAATACGAATATTATTACACATCTACTATTTCTTTTAAAACATATAAATATATGTTTATTAAAAAACAGAATTCTTATAAATATTTTGCTATGAATTTCTATACATTGACTCTTTTTGATGAATATAAAGATGACTTTTTAGAATATGCTAAAACTGTAAGAATTGATGATTAAGTCTTTATTTATTTTTTATAAACTTGTTATTTTATCAATTTTTGATAAAATATTTATGAGGATAATAATATGCAAAGATATTTTGTTGATTGTATTAATAATAATTTGATATTAAAGGAAAGCGATTTTCACCATATAAAAGATGTTATGCGTATCAAAGATAATGGTGAAATCATTTGTGTTTTCAATAACCAAAGTTATCTATGTAAAATACATTATGTTAATGATGGTTATGAAATAAGTATTGTAAGTAATGTTACAAAAGATGTCGAACTTCCAAAAAGAATTCATTTGTATCAAGCACTAATTAAAAATGACAAATTCGATTTGGTAGTGCAAAAAGCCACTGAACTTGGAGTCTCTGATATTCATCCTACAATATTTTCTCGTAGCATCGTAAAAATAAGTAATGATAATGAAGAAAGTAAGCTTGCTAGATATTACAAAATATGCAAAGAAGCATGCGAACAATCTCATCGTCAAGTTATTCCTAATATTCATCATTTTATAAAAGTTTGCGATATCTTTCATGGTGAAAAAACGTTAAAGATTGTCGCTTATGAAAAAAAAGAAGACGATAACTTATTTTATCGCACTCTTGAAAAAATAAATGATTATGAAGATGTCGCTGTTGTTATAGGCCCTGAAGGTGGCTTTGAAAAAAGCGAAATTGAAGAGTTAGAAAAAAATGGTTTTATATGTGTAAGTTTAGGTAAACGTATTCTTAGAAGTGAAACAGCTTCACTTTATGTTTTATCTATTATTGCTCATTATTTAGAAAGGAAATAATCATGAAAAAGTTTTATATTTACACTTTAGGATGTAAAGTTAATTCATATGAAATAGCCGCTATTAAAGATGATCTTATCAACGATGGTTATATGCTAGTAGATGAGCAAGAAGCTGACTATATTATAATAAATACTTGTTGTGTTACCAATACTGCTGCAAGCAAATCTCGGCAAAAAATTCATTCTTTTCATCAAAAAAACCCCAAAGCTGCAATTATAGTTATGGGTTGTTATGTTCAAGGTTTTGAAGAAGAAGTAAAAGATATTGATGGCGTTAAGTTATTGGTTGGCACTAAAAATAGAAATAAGATTAAAGAATATTTACAAAAAATAGAAGATGATAAAATCTCTCTTGTAGAAGATGCAAAAGAGTTTAATGAGTATGAGAATTTATCTATTACTTCATCTTTTGAAAATACTAGAGCATATCTAAAAATACAAGATGGGTGTAATAATTTTTGTAGCTATTGTATTATTCCTTATGTAAGAGGAACAATCAAATCAAGAAATAAAGATGACATTTTAAATGAAGCAAAATATTTGCTAGCCTTAGGATATAAAGAAATTGTCTTAACTGGTATTCATACAGGAAGTTATGGCAAGGATTTGAATAATTACACTTTTTCAATGTTGGTTAAAGAGTTATTGGATCTTAAAGGTTTATATAGACTTAGAATATCTAGCATTGAGGAAAGTGAAATCGATGATGATTTGATCGATATGTTAATCAACAATGAAAAACTTGCAAAGCATTTACATATTCCATTACAAGCAGGAAGTGATCATGTTTTAAAACTTATGAATCGCAAATATGATTTATCAACATATATAAATAACGTTAAAAAGATACAAAGTAAGATATTAGATGTGGCAATTACCACTGATGTAATAGTTGGCTTTCCATATGAAAGTGATGATGATTTTAACATGACACTTGATACTTGTAAGCAAATGAATTTTTCCAAAATTCACGTATTTCCGTTTTCAAGTAGAAAAGGGACACTCGCCTCTAAAATGCCACAAATAAATGGCACGATAAAAAAGGAAAGAGCAAAAATGTTGTTAGACTTGTCTGACAAGTTAGGGTTGCAGTATAATAATTCATATATAAATAAAGAAGTAGAAGTATTAATCGAAGAAATTCAAGATAAATATGCTATAGGACACACTTCTAATTATATAAAAGTTTTCGTTGAAAATAGCAAAGATCTTTCTAGAAACGATATTGTTAAAGTGCAAATTAACAAAGCATATCCAAATTATGTAATAGCAAAAATAAAGGAGAAAAAAAATGAAACTAAATAAGTATATCGATCACACATTATTAAAACCTGAAGCAACAACATCACAAATTTTAGCTTTATGTGATGAAGCATTAAAGTATGATTTTGCAAGCGTTTGTGTAAATCCAACACACGTTTCTTTATGTGCGAAAAAGTTAAAAGGTAGTGATGTTAAAGTATGTACAGTTATTGGTTTTCCACTAGGAGCTAATACGAGTGCAGTGAAAGCTTTTGAAACAAAAGATGCTATATTAAATGGTGCTCAAGAAATTGATATGGTAATCAATATTGGCGCTTTAAAAGAAAAAAATTATGATTTAGTTAAAAATGATATAAAAGCTGTTTATGAAGCAGCAAATCATACTCTTGTAAAAGTAATTTTTGAAACTTGTCTTTTAAGCAAAGAAGAAATTGTAAAAGCATGTGAAATATGTATGGAAGTTGGCGTTGAATATGTTAAAACATCAACAGGTTTTAATAAATATGGTGCAACTTTTGAAGATGTAAAATTGATGGCAGATACAGTTAATGGTGTATGTAAAGTAAAAGCTGCTGGTGGAATTAGAAACTATGAAGATGCTATGAAAATGATTAATGAATGTCACGCTTCACGTCTTGGTACATCATCTGGTGTAGCCATTGTAAGTAAAGAAAATTAATGATTATTTGCGCACTTATTATTTATTAATTAACATAATATTTTTCATATAATTAAATGGTGATAAATATTATAATTGGAATTATAGATAGTGGACTTGGTGCAATATCTTTTTTAAACAATTTAATAAAGCAAAAAAAATATGCTGATTATATTTTGTTTTTAGATTACGCTTTCAATCCCTATGGTACAAAAAATGAGTATATTTTATATGAAAGATTATTAAGTGCTATGCAATTTTTAAAAAATAAAGGGTGTGAGAAAATAATTATAGCTTGTAATACCTTATCGATTATAGCTATAAACAATAATATAGATAATGTTATAATACCTCTTACTAGTTTTAAAAATTGGTTAATTAATAATGAAGAAGATAATTCTTTATTGCTTGCCACTAATTACACTATTAACAATAATTATTATAATTTTAAATCGAGAAAAAGTAGTGATTTAGTAGCGATAGTTGAAGGTCATAATCATCAAAAATTCAATAATATCAAAAATGAATTAAAAAAATACAAGTATTTATATCTTGGCTGTACACACTTTAATCTTTTAAAAGACAAATTGAAAGATCATATTTTATTTGATAGCAGCATTTGTTTAACAAATAATATTGATATATCTAATAATAATCCATTAAATGTTACTATTTATTCGACATTAAAGAATGTTAATATTACAAATCACTTAATGTATCATTTACATATTAATAAGTTTAATATACACTATATTAATAATAATTAATGCTTAAAGAGAAAAAAATATTATTATATGTGCTTTCATGAAAAAAAATGACAAAAAAAACTAGAAAAAATAATTTTTCTATTGCATTTATTCTCTCCTTTTTATATAATTATCGAGGTAGCAATTTTGCTTCAAAAGGGGTGAAAAATAATATGCCAAAGACAGTTGTACGTGAAAACGAAACTTTAGATGATGCTTTACGTAGATTTAAGAAACAAGTTTCTAAAGCAGGCACTCTTGCTGAAGCACGTAAAAGAGAATTTTATCTTAAACCAGGTCTTAAGAGAAAATTAAAATCTGAAAACGCTCGTCGTAATAATAAGTCTAAATCATATTAATAAGAAGCTCGTGAGAGCTTTTTTATTTTGCTTATGTCTTATTTGTATTTTAATATCATATATTTATGTAGGTGATTGATTTGATTTATGTTTTTAATGATTCATTAAAGGTACAAGGATATCAAAAAATATTGAAAGTAAGTGATAGTGAAATCGTATTAACAATTTATAATAAAACATTTTATATTATTGGCAATGATTTGATAATTAGTGAGTTTGAAGAAGATGAATTTTATGTGAAAGGAATCATTTCCTCTTTGGTTTTTAGATGATGATTAAGCAAATTTTTTTTTGTAAAATACGTATTTTTGATATTGCTAGTTTTTTAAATCATGCGCACAACAATAATATTCATGTTTATCAATTAAGGAAAGTATCAGAATACACATATACTTTTAAAACACCATCATCATCTTATAAAAAAATAATCAAATATTACAATAATATACAAATTATAAAAAAAGAAGGAATAATTTCAATAATAATCTCATTATTAAAATATAAAACAACACTTATCGCTATGGTTTTATCTGTTTGTTTTTACTTTGCACTTTCAAGTAGAATATGGAGCATTAAAATATATGGAGATAGTCAACAATTATATAGTTTCATTAATGAATCTTTAAAAAAACACGAATTATATATTGGCGGAAAAATGAAAAATGTTGACGAAATAAGTAAAATACAAAGTGATATTTTATATGATAGCTATAACGTTATCGAATATCTTTCAATTAAAATAAATGGGTGTGCATTAGATGTTAATTTTAAAAAAAAGAGAAGTGAAAGTGAAACACATGAATTCAAAGGTGCCTTGTATGCAATTAAAGATGGAGTAATTAAATCATTTGACATTACATCTGGAGAAAAGGTCGTAAAGATTAATGATTATGTCAAAAAAGGTGATTTGTTAGTAAGTGATATTTTGCTTACAGATTATAATAAAGAAGTATATGTTGGCACTTATGGAAGTGTCTATGCATATACTTGGTATTACGTTACAATTGATGAAAAAATTAATTATGCTGGTAGTGAAAGTGAATTATTTGCCAATACTTTACTTAGTATAAAAAGTAATATTTCTCAAAATTATACAAAAGAGGAATATATCTTTGAAGAAAATGTGCTACAATTTAATATAAGCAATAATAAATTGTTTATGCAAGTGCATTTTACGTGTGTTGAAAACATCGCAAAGGAGTAAATATGGAGTATAAAATATCACTTTCCCAATATGATTTTTCTTTAGAACAATTAAAAAAATTTTATGGTATTAATGATGAAAACATCTCTATTATTGAAAAAAACTTTAATTGTCAAATTAATGCTAATGGTGAGACACTTACGATCATTGTTAATGAAGATAATTATTTATTAATTGAAAAATGTCTGTTATTTTTGGCCAATAAAATAATTAAAAATGTTGAAATTAATAATATTTTATTACAAGAAATGATCGAAAGAGTTAAAGAACACCAAAGTGAGTTTAATGAAGATGTTAGATATATAACAACATATAATGGTAAAGTAATAAAAGCGAAAAATGAAGCGCAAGTTATGTATCATCAGATACTTTCAAATAATACTATAGTATTTGCCACTGGCTGTGCGGGAACTGGTAAAACTTATTTAGCTGTAGCTTTTGCAATATCGATGCTAAAAGCTAAAAAAGTAAATAAAATAATAGTTACTAGACCAATTGTGGAAGCTGGTGAAAATTTAGGATTTTTACCTGGAGAATTAAAAGAGAAGGTCGATCCTTATTTAACGCCAATATATGATGCATTTTATGATATAGTTGGCAAAGAAACGACCGATAAATATTTAGAAAAAGGTATTATTGAGATAGCTCCTTTAGCATATATGAGAGGTAGGACATTATCGGATGCTTTTGTAATATTAGATGAAGCACAAAATACAACTAATACCCAAATGAAAATGTTTTTAACAAGACTTGGTTACAATTCAAAAATGGTAATAACAGGTGATGAATCACAAATAGATTTAAAAGATAGTAGTAAGTCAGGAATTATTTCTGCTGCTAATTTATTAAAAAACATCGATGATATAGAAGTAATTCACTTTGACAGTAAAGATGTTATTAGGCACCCATTAGTTAGAAAAATCATATCTGCTTATGAAAAAAAATTATAATGACTTGTGCTAATTGATATTTGTTGCTATACTTTATGTAGAAAAATAAAAAAGGAGAATAAAAATGAAAAAAATTATCAAAAAAGTAATCGCATTTTTTGCAGCTTTTGTAATGGTTTTTGGCCTTGCTAGTTGCGATAAATCATCAAGTATTAAAAAAGCATTTGAAAAGGAAGGATACACTATTTCAGTTGTTGACAAAAACAATACTCTTGCTAAATTTTTATTAGACCAAATGAATGAAGAAGATAGAGAAAATGCTGGAGAATATGAATTTATTCTTGCTGTAAATGGCGTGCAAAGTGCTATAATAATTAAGTTTCCTTCTTCTAAAGATTTAAAAAATGCTTTTACAACTGAAGATGAAAATGGCAAAAAAGACACATCAAATTATGACAATTTGAAAGAAAAAGGTAATGTTAACGGAAATTGTGTTATTTACACTATGTCCGACACTGCACGAAAAATTTTCCAAAAAGCTTAATTAAATTTGATACCTAAACATTAGTTTGGGTATTTTTTTTATTTGAGCATTTATATTTTTATAAAATTAGTTTATAATTAACTATCGAGGAGTTGGTAAAATGGAAGAAATTAATAATTTTATTAAAACTATAATGGAAAAGGACTTAAAGGAGGGCAAAGTTAAAGAAATTGTCACTCGTTTTCCTCCAGAACCAAATGCATATTTACATATAGGACATGCAAGAGCGATAATCAATGACTTTGAACTTGCAAAGTGCTTTAATGGTAAGACTAATTTGCGTTTTGATGATACTAATCCTGTTAATGAAGGAGAAGAATATGTTAATGCTATTATTGATGATTTAAAATGGTTAGGTTATACTCCTGATAATATTTTCTTTGGTAGTGATTATTTTGAAAAAACTTATGAAAAAGCGATTTTATTAATAAAAAAAGGACTAGCTTATGTTGATGATTTATCTCAAGAAGAAATGACAGCTTATCGTGGGACTTTAACTGAACCTGGTAAAAACTCTCCATATAGAAATCGTAGTGTTGAAGAAAATTTAGAATTATTTACAAAGATGAGAAATGGTGAATATAAAGATGGTGAAAAAACATTAAGAGCAAAAATCGATATGGCTTCGCCAAATATAAATCTTAGAGATCCTGTAATGTATCGTATATTGCATGTTTCTCATCATCGCTTAAAAGATGCTTGGTGCATTTATCCGATGTATGATTTTGCTCATCCTCTTCAAGATTCTTTTGAAGGTGTTACCCATTCTTTATGTTCAATAGAATATGATAATCATCGTCCGTTATATGATTGGTTTGTGCAAAACTGTGAAATGGAAAATGTTCCACATCAATATGAATGGGGAAGATTAAATATTACAAACACTATAATGTCAAAACGTTATCTTCGTCAGCTTGTTGAAGGAAAATACGTTACAGGTTATGATGATCCACGTATGCCAACGCTTGTCGGACTTAAAAGAAGAGGTTTTACTCCTGAAGCGATCAAAGAATTTATTTTATATACTGGTCTTTCAAGAATAAATTCTACTACTGATGCAGAAAATTTAGATTATTTTTTAAGAGAAGATCAAAAATTGAAAGCTAGTAGACCAAGTGTGGTAATAGACCCTTTAAAAGTTGTTATTACTAATTATCCTGAAAATCAAGTAGAATGGTTAGATGCTAAAAACAACATGGAAAATGAAGATTTAGGCACAAGAAAAGTTGCTTTTTCTAAATATTTATACATCGAAAGAGATGATTTTATTGAAGAAAAACCAAACAAGAAATGGAAAAGACTTGCAAAGGGTGTAGAAGTTAGATTGATGCATGCATATTTTATTACTTGCAATGAAGTTATCAAAGATGAGGATGGTAATATTTTAGAAATTCATTGTACTTATGATCCTAAGACTAAATCTAATAGTGGCTTTAATGAAAGAAAGCCAAATGGTACGATTCATTATGTTGAAGCAACAACTGCTATAAAAGCGACATTTAATTTATTTAATCCATTGATTTTTGATGCTACTGAAGAAACAAAAGATTTATCTTTTATTGAAAGATTGAATAAAGACTCTTGGATTATTAAGCATGGTTTTGTTGAAGCTTCATTAAAAAATAGTGAAGTTGGAACACATTATCAATTTGTTAGAAATGGTTATTTTTGCACTGATAAATTATCAAGTGATAAAGAATTGATATTTAATCGAACTTGTAGTTTAAAATCATCTTTTACAAATAATCAATAAAATATTATATTTTGATAGTTAG
>JALEMY010000134.1 GCA_022767485.1 Erysipelotrichaceae bacterium | reverse complement strand
ATTCTTCATTAATTATGTGTTCTTCACTGCTTATAGATAAGTTACTTTCATTACCAATACTGTTTATAGATAAATTACTTTCATTATCATTACTTGTAGAACAAGAAAATAAAACAATTGCAAATAACATAAATATAATTTTTTTATTCATAATATTTCAACACTCTTTTCTTTAACAACAACATTATATAATTAACTATTTAAAAATTACATATATTAATTAATTTTTTTTAGTTAAAACAATATACGTCAAAAAATAAAAACCTTTAAAGCAAAAAAATGCTTGAAACCATTATTTTTTGGTATCAAACCTATGATTTCAATCTATGTTAACTTATTTTATATAATTTGACATTCCACTTTAAATTACAGAATACTCAGTTGAGTTTTGGCATACATGTTTTTTATATCAGTCTATTGGGATTATTAATTAAATAACTACAATTTCTATTCCGATTACACCGTATTTTGCTATTTTTTCTTTTGAGTAATACATATACATATCAGATGGATTAGCAGTTTCATTTTCCTTATATCCAAGAGATACTTTTTTGTGATTCATATATAATTCTTCAAAGTTCTTATAAAAAAACAAATTAGAAACCTTGCATGTCATTACTTCATTTGTTTTTGTGTTTGTAAATTCTATTAAATCATCAATCATAATAATTGAACGCTTTTCATCGTTTAAACGCATTTCAATTGTCTTTTTACCTTCTTTTATCGCTTGAAACGAATCATTCCATAAATTCATATAATGTTTCATTTTCTATCACTTAACTTTCTATAAATAATTACTATCTATTAAATTATAAATCTTTTGCTTTTGTTCTGATAGTTCAACTTTTAACTAGACATTTGTCTTTATAAACTCAAAGAAAAGTCCTGAAGTTTCTTTTTTAAATGTCCGTAATGATGAACAATCTTTGTAATGCAAAGTGTTTCACGTCTTATCCTAATTTCCAAAAAGTTATAATTATGTGTCACAAATTCGAAATAATTTTTAATTTGTGACAGTTAAGATAACGTGATATTAACCTTATTTAAAAGCCATTCTTCAATATTAAAATGAGTTATTCCATCCTTAGACATATCATATTCATCTAGACTATACACATATTTTATTGATGGATCGCAAACTGAATCAAACGCTCCAAATTTTCTTTCAATAACATCATCACTCGATAGTAAAATAGCGTTTGAACCAGGTTATATAAATGTCATATTTTCCATATGAATGAAGACCATTTATAGTTTTTTCAAACTTTAGACACATTTGAATCTCATCGATAATAACAAAGTTCTTTTTTCCTTCTTGGTATCTTGAAGTAATATACTTATTTAAAGCGTGATAGTCCTGAAGTTCTTCAAACTCTATTTTATTAAAATCTATGTTAATTACATTAGCATCTTGAAAATTTGCAACTACATACTCAAAAAAAGCTTCCAAAAGTTTTGATTTTCCAGAACGACGCACACCAGTTATTACTTTGATATCAGGTGTTCCTATTACATCTATTAAATCATTTAAGTAACTACGCTTAATTAATTTCATAATATAATCCTTTTCTTTCAACGCAATTTATCATTTCTACTTCGATAAATCAAATAAAATTTATTTTTTCGAAATAGATTTATTGTTTTGTTTCGAAAAAACGATTTTAAACATTGTCAAAAATATATGGTTTCAATAAAAAGATTAAGGTTGCTAGCGATATTGATAGTTTATCACAATCTTTTTTAGTGTTAGATATTCTATATATTTAAATCAGCAGTGTATAAGTTCTTATTCTTTTGTTAACTATATTTGGTTTTAGATATCCATTTTCGCAAAGTTCACTACACCAATTGATAATAGTTCTATTAGATACTTTAAACGCACCGGCTATATCTATTGGAGAAAAAACTTTTATTTTTTCTTTTGTAATATACTCTAATAATTTTCTAGCCTTCATAGATAATCTATTAATTCTTTCTTTTTCGTTTTCAATGCTCGCTTCAGTTGCAATTTTTGTAACCTTACTTGCATACAAACTAAACACTTTTACAAAATAGTCAATCCATATTTCAGGATGAGGAGGATTATCTCTACCATCATAATATAATACTGGTAATCCCATTTGGAGTGATGAATAATATTCCTCTAAATCATATGAAAAATATTCCTCTAACGACCCGATTTCTTTAAATCCAAACCCGTAATACGAAAGAAGATAATTTGACATAATTCTAGCAGTTCTTCCATTTCCATCTTCAAATGGATGTATAGTTACTAATTGATAATGTAATATTGCAGCTTTGATAATTGGGTGATCATCTGATTCTTTTATATATTCTTCTAATTCTTCTAATAATTTAAGAATATCTGAGTATTCTGGCGGTATATATTCAGGTCTACCAGTTTTATCATCATAAATTGCAAACAATACCCCAGGAGGCATGGGCCCTCTTAATCCAATTTTATCCTTTGACTCACCTAAAACAATTTGCTTTTGTACTTTTAATAATAAACTAGTTGAATATGGTGTTTTCTTTTCAAGTTCTTTTGATAAATACTCTAACGCTATATAATAATTTCTAACTTCTTGCTCTGGCTTTAAAAAATGTCTATTTTTACTTTCAATAGCATTAGAAACTTGTTCAAAAGAAAGAGGGTTTCCTTCAATTGTATTAGATGCATAAGAACTTCTTTTTCTTGTGTTTTTCCTGAATTTATTTGATAGTTCAACAGGAACTTTTATGTTTTCTAAAATGGTTTTATTTTTTTCAATGTCAATTAAGGAGTATAACAATTTGTTATTTAAATTAACTTTAATCACACTATCATCACCATTTATTAGTATATCATAATTTCACTATTTTTTCACTATTTTGCACAAAAAATTCATTATCTAAAATAGACTCAATTATATTTCAATGTATTATACCACCTCTATGCACAATTATATTAATGTCCTTTTAATACAATGTGCAAAAATTTGAAGTAATAATTTTCAATCTTATACAAAAAGAGAGTTCAAGGTCTAATTAGTATATTCTTCTTTATCATAACTATTAAAAATATGCATTTTCATAAAATGTAACATTTTTATTAAATAATAAACTTTTTTATTTATGACTATATTTGGAATCAATCACATTTTGGTATATATCATTGATTAAATAAATTGGAAGAAAAGTAAATATTTAATCGGAAAAATATATAAAAAATTAATCGATTAAATTCTAATATAATATTTAAGAATAATATTATTTATCACAATTGCGCCATTCATCACTTTCGTATTTGCACTATGATTTTGATATAATACCTATTCTTCACCAAACTGAAAGGACAATTTTATGCAAATTGGGACTTGAATTTCCTTTTTGCATAAAATTATATAAAGTTTTTATTATTACTAACAAACTTAATTATATTTTCATGCTTAATACCATTTCTTTGTTGTAATAAGTAATCTAACGTTAATACATATTTAGGATAATTATCATTAATACTTTCTAAAGGTCGATATTCTCTTTCTTCAGTAACAGGTATTCCTTTTTCATTAACGATTCCATTATCAATTGTTTTAGCTACTTGAATATAAGCATAGTTATTATTAATTATATCTCTAACAATAAAATCAACTTCTAATTTTCCTATTTTACCAATAGATACTGAATAACCATTTAATACAGCATAATTATAAATAATATTTTCTAATACTGGCCCATAATTAATTCTATTATCTGTATTAGTAGCAAAATAAAAACTCAAGTCTGTTAGATAATACTTTTCCTCACCATTTATAGACTTTTTACTTTTAAGATCAAATCTAGAACATTTAGAAATAATCTTAGCGTTTTCTAAAACTGATAAATAATTATATATTGTATGTTTGCTAGGTTTATGTTTATTTACCTTTTCTAAATAATTAGATAAACCTTCAATAGATGTTGTAGAACCAAAGTTATTTATAATATAAGTTTGGATTTGATTGAATAAATATTTATCTCTAACTTTCTTACTACTTTTAATATCTTTTTCAAATATCTCATTTATAACACTTTGAACATACACTTTTTTACTTTCTACTTCATCATACTTTATAGTTAAAGGAAATCCTCCTTCTAAGATATAATTAGTAAATTCTATATTCATATCATTATTAATATCTTTATTAAAAAACTTTTTCATTTCTATATACTCATAAAATGATAATGTTCCTATTTTAAATTCAATATATCTACCTGTTAACTTAGTAGCTAATTCACCTGATAACATATATGAATTGCTTCCTGTAATAAATATAGAATAATCTCCTTCTTCTCTATAAGCATTAATAGATTCTTCAAAATCTTTTACGTTTTGTATTTCATCAATAAATAAGTATTTAGTTCCTTCAATGCCTAAAAACAGTTCATCTATTACTTTTTCTAGTTGAACTTGTGTCTTAATACCTTTATATGGCCTTTTATCTAAGTTAATATATACGATATTATTTTTGGAAACTTCGTTTTCTATTAATTCATTACATATAAGTTGCATAATAGAAGACTTACCACATCTTCTTACACCAGTTAATACTTTAATCATATCTTCATCTTTATAAAATGGTCTAATCTTAGATAAATATAATTCTCTTTTATATAACTTTTCCATATAGTAATCCTCCATATTAATCAATTTTATTATATCACTAATTTATGCAAATAAAAGCACTATTTTAATAAAATTATCAAAATAGTGCATTAGAATATAAGTTTTGAGATGTAAATCAAGTTTGATAAAATATCTAAAAACAGAAAAGCCCTATCATGTTTTAAATT
>JALEMY010000120.1 GCA_022767485.1 Erysipelotrichaceae bacterium | reverse complement strand
TTTTTAATAAAATGTTTAGTTATCAGAATCAGCTAAAGATTCTAAGACTGATTTTTTTCTTTGTTTTCTTAAACGTTCTTTAACTTCCTTCTTTTCTTTAATAAATAAGAATACTATTAAAGCTATAATCATTAAAGCACTAGCATAGATAAACAATATTTTTTGTCCTATTCCTAAAAAATCCATAAATAAACCTACAAGTAAAGGTGTAATAGATTGAGCAACCATCGAGGCAAAATAGTAAAAACTAGTAAATTTTCCGACATTATCTTTATTGGCAAATTCTACGACCATAGGGAAGGAATTGATATTTACTAAAGCCCAGCCAACACCCATAATAGAAGCAAGCACATAAAATAATATTTTTAAACTTCCAACGCCTGATGAAAAATCAATAGCAAAAGAACATATAGCGATAGAAGATAGTGAAACAATTAATAATCCTAAACCGATTACAATTGTCCATTTTCTACCAATTTTCGATGATAAAGATGAAAAAGCAATAAAAGATAAGATAGAGGCAATTGATAAAAATGTTGCCATTTGACCATATAATCCAGAATCATTTAAGATGTTTTTAGTAAATAAACTTCCGAAAGTTTCAAAGGAATTAAAAGCCATAAACCAAAAGAAAATAGCAAATAAAATCAAAATGAAGTTTTTCTTATCAGCTTTAGATAGTTTGTT
Source organism: Erysipelotrichaceae bacterium (assembly GCA_022767485.1). Taxonomy (GTDB): domain Bacteria; phylum Bacillota_I; class Bacilli_A; order RFN20; family CAG-631; genus CAKPXW01. The sequence continues at coordinate 1,328 of JALEMY010000120.1, read as the reverse complement.
ATCTTCTTTTATTTCTTCTAAGCTTTCAGATAATTCTTCTCCTTTTGCTACGTCATCTTTTGTTTGTTCAACCATCTTGTTTTCATTTATAGCGAATAATAAATAGATCAATACAGCAATAAAGACAACACTACAAATTATAAATGGCCATAATACTTTTCCTTGAACGTCAGCTAAAGATGAATCTTTTTTTAAACTAAGCGAGGGAATAAAACCTAAAAGTGTAACAAATACTCCACCTAGATAGCCAACTAAATTGATAATACCATTGGCTTTGCTTCTTAAAGGTTTTGGTGTAATATCTGGCATGAATGCAACGGCAGGAGAACGGTATGCTTGCATGATAATTAAAAATAAAATCATAAAAATCATTACACCAACAAACGAATTTAATTTACACATTATAGCGATAAATGGGAAAACTATAACAGTTAGCATCATACCAATAATGATATATGGCATACGTTTACCATATTTTGTTTTTGTTTTATCAGAAAAAATACCAACAATAGGCATGATAATAATAGCAGCGACATTATCAAGAGCCATAATACAACCAATAATGTAATTATAGTGTTCAACTTTCTCTTTAAGCATCGCTTCTAAAATAATAGGACAATAAGTGTTATAGGCTTGCCATAGCATTAAAATAGCGAAAAATGCAAAACTAATTTTAATTGTGTTTTTTAAATTGAGTTTTAATGTTTTTTCCATATTCTTTTCGTAATAATTAATTATGAAAATTAATTAGATCCTTCCTAAAAATTATTATATGCTATTTTATCTTTTTTGTAAATAAAGTATGCAGTGAAAAAAACTAACTATAAAGTTAGTTTTTCTCGTTATCTAAATAATAGCCATAGGTTACATCTTTTATATTTAATTTACTATCTTTTTTATTAATTTTATCGATATAAGCAGAAGTGATATTATATGTTTCTTCTTTGCTTTCAATAGTAAAATCAAGCCTAATACTATTTATTCCTAAGTCATATATCTCATCTATAAAACTAAGCAAATGTAAAGCTTTACTATTGAGTACTGTCATATTGCAATTATCATCACAAATTAATGGGAATGAATAATTCATTCTATCAATCAAATAAAATTGGTTGTTTTTACATGAATTACAATGCTTTTGCTCAAATCCTAAAGATGAAGCAATGACACAATATTTACTAATCATTGTTTGAATTCTGCCATAGACAATAAGTTCAAGTTCAGGGATAGTATTATAAGTCTTATATAAATTATCGACTAATTCTTTAATTTGATTTCTATTTAATTCACTAGAAAGAGTAAAGCATTCAACATTATATTTTTCAAGC
>JALEMY010000132.1 GCA_022767485.1 Erysipelotrichaceae bacterium | reverse complement strand
ATATAGACACCTGTTCGATAGCTTTTTGAATAATATTAATTGTTATAATAGAAGAATTTAATTTGTCAGCTATAAGTATTGCATAATCCATAATTCTGTCAATAATTCTAGGAGTACCATTTGAATAATTGGCAATTGCTTGTATTACACCTGAATCAAATATATTATTTGCACCTCCAGCTTTTTCAATCTTTCCATATATGTAAGATTGAACTTCATCTTTAGATAAATTTTCAAAGTTGAATGATGTAATAATTCGCTGTCTTAGAGGTTCGTGAATCGCTGAAGATAAATTAGAAATGAGAACTGGAAGTCCTGATAAGATGAGTATGTAGTTATCAATAGAATCCATTTCAAAATTAAATATCATTTTCAAATCATTAAGTATTTTATTGGATAAATAATTTGCTTCGTCAATTACAATGACTGGAGTTATTTTTTTATTATTGTATTCTTTTATGATCTCTTGTAGCTGATTGTAGTTGTCATGCTTTCTGTGTTTTGGCTCATATCCAAATTGTATTATGGCTTGCTTGTAAAATTCTATATCTGTTAAAGTAGTCATTGATAAGTACACAACTTTATAAAGAGATTTGTTTAAATTGTTTATATAATTTCTTAGATTTGTAGTTTTACCAAGGCCAGGATTGCCAGTAATAATGCCAATTCCTTTTACCTTAAACAAATAATCCAGCTTGTATTTAACTTCTTCTGCATCTTTTGATTCAAAGAAAAAGTAAGATGAATTATTTTTAATAAATGGATTGTATTCCAATCCAAACCTTGCATAGTATCTATCGTTTAAATTCATAGTGTATCCTCCGTTAATCTAGTTCTTCTAGTAATTGAATTATCTACTTTGTTATTAAGTCTAATTTCGTACGCATTCTCATTTTCATCAACTATTAATACTGTTTTAAAATCAAAAGAATATTTTATTTTAACTCTTTTCCTTGCAAACTTTGGAGGAACTTGATATTCTCTAGTATCAATTAAAACAATACTATCAAACGATACTTTTCTTTCAATTTCAAATAAGAAGTCCTTATCTAATTTATCTTTATCAATATATTTAATTAAACTAGCGTCAATGTCTCTTCTTTCAATTGGTGTTTTACCATTTAAAGAAGTATGGATTGTATTATTGTATAAGGAAACATAATTATTTAAAGAAATTTGATAATCGTCTATACTTTTAAAATCATGATAATTTATAGAGGCAAGCCAATGTTCTTTCAAAGTTCTAAAAAATCTTTCTATTTTAGCTTTACTTTGTGGGGTTTTTACAGGATCATAATGTAAGGAAACACCTAGTTTAGCTGCAATTATTGCCATTTGTCTAGAACGATAATTCTTACCATTATCCATGTTAAGGACTTTTGGCTTTCCATTTAAAGAAATTGCACTTTTTAAAGTGGACATTAAATTTACTGTATTATCACTATCAAATATCTTACATCCAGTAATTAATCTTGAGGCATCATCAATAAATGCAATAATCCATAATCTTTGCTTTCCATCTTTACTATATAGATATGGCCCGGCTGATGAATCAGCACACCAAACATCATTTGCATGTGCTAGTTCGTATCTTAACATTTGTTTATTTGGTATGTTTTTATTATCTTTTTCTTTTATGTTTTTGTATATTCTATTTATTGTGTCGTATGAGCATTTGATTTTTGAACTTATTTGTAAGTAGATATCTTTAGCCTTCATTCTAGGATATTGTTTAATAATTTCTTCGACTTCATGAAATACTTCTATACTTATTTTTCTAGGAACACCATAGTCAATTCTTCTTTTAATTATTAGACCTTCAAATCCTTCTTTCTTATAAGTGTAATACCATCTTTGTATTGTAGATGCTGATACTTTTATTGTTTCTCCACTTGGTGAAACATAACTTTTTTCTGCTGCTAATCTAAAAAAATCATGATCACTACTATATGCCTCTGGTGTTGTTATTAAAGGCCCTATAATGCTATATTTTAGTAGCGCATAATCTTTTTCATCTATATTTTTCATCGTTTTTTCCTCCTGACTTTATCTTAAAGAGGAATGTCTTTATTTGAAATGTAAGTTGTGGGGTTTCATCCTAGGATGAAGAATTAATTACTATTATTCCTCGATGAATTTGCAAATATGAATTCATTCTTGCTTCTATATATTTAGTTGTAATACTTAAAATTGTCTCTTTTATTGATATCCCAAACATAGCTATCCTTTTTATAAATATCATGTATCTTTTCTTTAAATTCTTTATCAAATCTGGATCATATATTGTTCCTTTAAAGTTTGATTTATATATTATATTTGAGTCTATTGATGATAGTTGGTAATATGGAACAAAATCCAAAAAGAACACCGCATGTGTTCTACCACAATCTTCACACTTTATTCTCAATACTCTTATTCTTATTGGATTATTGTTTACAATAATCGTTCTTTCATAGTAACCTTTGATTCTATAATTTCCTATTGATTTACATTTGGGACATATTAAATGATTATAATCAACTTTCATAACTTGTCTTCTATATATTAGATTTATTTCAAGTTCTATCTCTATTGAACTTTTTGTTGTATCTTTTTCAAACATTTTGTTGAATATAAAACATTTTTGAATTATCATATAATTGCCTTTCGGGTAAGAGATATAACAAACTTTGGTAGGGGAGTTATTCTCTTTTTTTCTTTATTATACAAAAAAAATGCCTCTACGGACATTTGCAAAATAACTAATGTTAAAATTTGCACTTTATTTGATTCTTCATCAATTAATTTGCAAATTCTTTTTTTATTTTATATACGATTCAACACCATAAGAAAAGAAAAAGGATTAAGCCAAATTGAACTTGCAAAAAGATGTCATGTTCCTCAATTAACAATTGGTAGAATAGAAAATCATTCAATGAATCCATCACTAGATATGGTAATGAGTATTTTGAATATTTTAAATGTTAATATTGAATTGACAGAAAACGCTAAAGTAATAAAAGGCTATGATGTTTTTGGTAAAGAATACGGTTGTATGCTTAGAAATGATTTACACGATATTAATTCTATTGAACACAAACTGATGCAAGAAATGGTTAGATTAGATTCGATTTCCGAACCATTTTTATATGGTGGCTATCAAATATCATATCCAATGGAAAATAATATTCTTTATTCGTTTGCTCAAAGATTTAAAAGGGATAATGATTTGGAAACAATAAAATCTTTGATTCATTACACTTCTCAAATTGCAACAAATTATAATACGCCGCTAGATGAAATGTATTTTGGAGGAACAGAAAAAGAAATTTTAGATAGAGGTACAAATTGGTGTTTTGATATGGCAAGACTTGCAGCTGTTATTCTTGATTGTCTAGGAATGACTTCTAGATTTGTTTTTGTTGCAAATCCAGATAAAGCATATCATGGTCATGTTTTAATTGAAGTTTATTATAATAACTCTTGGGGTGTAGTAGATCCATTATACGGATACGTTTTCTATGATTATAGCCCAATAAGTGCAAAAGATATTTATCATTCGTCCGTGTTACAAGAATTGAATGAGGAATATAAAAATATGTTCAAACAAGTTGCAATAGTTGAGTATAATCCTAATGATGAAGAAAATAAATACATTATCTCTAAATGTAATAAATATACATTAACATTGAACTCAATTGTTCAAGATGGAACATGAAAATTAGGCGAAGACAAATGAAATATTTGATTTAGCCTTGAACGATAGATATTGTTTACTTGAGGTGACATAAATGATTGGCAATAAGGTAAAAGTTATAATAGATAGGCCGTTAGGAACATATCATCCAAAGCATAAAGATATTTTTTATATAGTAAATTATGGATATGTTGAAGGGGTTATTGCACCTGACGGTGAAGAACAAGATGCGTATGTACTAGGAGTAGATAAACCATTAAAAGAATTTGAAGGAGTAATATTAGCCATTATTCATAGAATCAATGATGTTGAAGATAAATGGATAGTAGTACCAGAAGGAACTAGTTTTACTAAAGAAGAAATCATAAAACAGGTAGAGTTTCAAGAAAAATTTTTTAATTATGAAATTGTAATGTAACAAATAAATTTCTATTTATCTTGATACATTATATAGAAAACAGAGTGTTTTCAAAAAACGAAAGGGTGTTTGCATTTTGTATTAAAATTGTTCATCTTTGCCATTAAAGAAGAAAGTGCTTTGATACAGTATAAATTCTGTTTCAAAGTTTTTTATGTATATGTCAAAAAGGAACACAAAATAATAAAAAAGAATTGAATTGAATCAATAAAAACTACATTATACCTGATTCTTTTCAATTTTTTTATCAAAGGATTCGTCATTTTCCGCCAGGGAGATTTCAACTTGCACCTATTTAATTGCTTAGGCCATTTTTCTTTGTATAATGGTTTTATTATACTATTAGCAAACGAGTATCAATGGCTTTTTAAAATATTATGGAAGTTTTTTCGCTATAAAATAGGCAGATGTATTATAATAATGCGCTTTTGTGCTATAATAAACTCAATAATATATAAGAAATTTATTATAACGAGGCAGCAAGATGAACAAGGATATGTGTGTGAATTGTGATGATGGAGTTTTAAATATTCGTGTTGGGGCAATTATTATCAAAAATGGAAAAGTTTTAATGGTTGGTAATGAAAGAGTTGACTATCTTTATTCAGTTGGAGGAAGAATCAAATTTGGTGAAACGGCAATGGATGCTGTTGTGCGTGAAGTATTTGAAGAAACAGGTGTTAAAATGGAGATTGACCATCTTGGTTTTATACACGAAAATTATTTCTACGGAGATTCTCCTTCAAATCTTGGCAAGTTAATTTACGAAATCTCGTTTTACTTTTATATGAATGTGCCTTGTGATTTTACACCTATTAGCAATAGTTTTACAGAAGATAACAGCAAGGAACATTTGAGGTGGGTTTCACTTGATGAGGACATTAAGATGTATCCAAAGTTTTTAAAAACAGAAATTAAAAATCCTACGAGTTTTGTAAAGCACTTTGTTTCAGATGAAAGATAAAATTGTCTATTATTAATTATGATTGGAGCGGAAAAAATGAAGTGGTTTAATATATATGGATTTATCTTTATTTGTATAATTATGATTCCTAATGTGATTTTTGCTATTAAATGTAAAGATGGATTTGAAAATAAATGTAATAATAAGTTTGTAGAGATAATAGAACAAATAGGTAGATTTTGTTGCCTTGTTTTTATGATTATAAATATTCCTAAAACTTATTTTGGATGGTGGAGTGATGAAATATTTGCTATATATCTTATAATTAATATAATTTTAGTAATATTTTATTGTTTGATATGGATTATTTACTTTAAAAAAAATGGTGTTCTTAAAGCATTAGCATTATCTATTATCCCTTCAATCATATTTTTATTTAGTGGAATTACGAGTAGATCAATTTTACTAATTTTATCATCAATTATTTTTGCACCAAGTCATATTATGATTTCTTATTGCAATGCAAAAAAATAAGTTACACTTGTTGCATCACATATAACAAATAACCACGTAAAAAAAGAAGAAATTTTATTGCAATATTTCTTCTTTTTTTTATACTATATTGACTTTTTTCCTTTTAGTTTCAACTTTACTAATTTAAAAACACAGTTACACTTTCTATTGACAAAAAAAATTCATGGGTATAATATACTGGTAGGGGGTATATTATGGACTGTTGTAATAAGAAAATTTTAAGAAGTGATGAAGATAAGAAATTACTTATTCATCGTATGAATAGAATAATAGGACAACTTAACGGAATTAAGAATATGATTGAAAATGATGAATACTGCGTTGATATTTTAACTCAGTTAGCTGCTTCAAAAGCTGGAATTAGAAGCCTTGCTAATCTTATTATCGATAAACATATGCATTCTTGTGTAGTTAAAGATATCAAAGAAGGTAAAGAAGATACTATTGATGAAGTTCTTACAATTTTAAGGAGATTCCAATGAAAAAAGAAATATTTAAAGTTGAAGGAATGACATGTGCTTCTTGTCAAGCTCATGTAGAAAAGGCTGTTAGGAATCTTAAAGGAGTTAATAATGTCCAAGTTAGTTTACTTTCTAATGAGATGAAAGTTGAATATGATGAAAATGAAGTTGATGCATCAAAGATTTGTATGGCTGTTAATAAAGGCGGTTATAAAGCTTATTTGAAAAATCATAAAAAAGAAAGTATCGTAGAAAAAAGTAAAGAAAGTAAAGCAAAACTAATAAATCTTATAGTATCTATAGTTTTTACCATTTTATTAATGTATGTATCTATGGGAAATATGGTAGGTATTCCTATTCCATCATTTCTTACTATGAGTAAGGTTGGATTCATGCTTACTCAACTACTATTAACTATTCCGGTAATATCGCTTAATTTTTATTATTTTAAAGATGGCATTAAGCATCTATTTAGATTAAATCCTAATATGAATAGCTTAGTATCTTTAGGAGCAATTGCATCATTGGTATATGGAATAGTATCAATTTATATAGTTAGTTATGGTGTAGAAATCAAAGATGAAAAACTAGTTCATCAATATTTCCATAATTTATATTTCGATTCAGTTAATATGATTATTACTTTTGTAAGTTTGGGCAAATACTTAGAATCAAAATCGAAAGATAAAACTAAGGAAGCAATAACTAAGTTAGCATTATTAAGTCCAACTACTGCTAGAGTAGTTGTTGATGGAAAAGAAAAGGAAGTAAAATTAGAAGAAGTAAGTAAAGGCCAAATAATTAGAGTTAAGCCTTTTGAAACTATTTGTTTAGATGGAAAAATAATTAGTGGAGAATCTAGTGTCGATGAATCTAATATCACAGGTGAAAGCATTCCAGTATATAAATCAATAGGGGATAAAGTAATTAGTTCTACGCAAAATAAAGGCGGTAGTTTTGATTTTATAGCAACTTCTACTAACGAGGATTCAACTATAAACACGATTATTAAGTTGGTAAATGAAGCTGCTTCTTCGAAAGCAAAAATATCTAGATTGGTCGACAAAGTATCATTAATTTTCGTCCCATTTGTCATTGCAATCAGTTTGATTTGTTTATCTATTTATTTACTTTTAGGTAAAGGTGTTGAATATAGCTTTAATGTCGCTATTAGTGTATTAGTTGTAGCTTGTCCTTGTGCTTTAGGTCTAGCTACTCCAGTTGCAATTATGGTAGGCTCTGGGAAAGGGGCATCCTTAGGAATCCTCATTAAATCAGCTAAAGTATTAGAAAGTGCTTGTAAGATAGATACGGTAGTGTTTGATAAAACAGGCACTATTACTAAAGGCCAAATAAAAGTTGAGAAAGTTATTCATTTAAAGGAAAATGAAAATCTAGATAACATTTTATATAGTTTAGAAAGTAAATCTGAGCATCCTCTTTCAGAAGCTATTGTAAATAAATTTAAAGATAAAGCAATATTAAAAGAAATCAAAGACTTTGCATCAGTTCCAGGATATGGTATTAAAGGCAAGATTGAAGATAAAACTTACTATGTTGGTTCTTATAAATACTTAAGAGAAATTACTAACGATGAATCATTATCTTTAAAAATAGAAAAGTATTCGCAAGAAGGTTATACTTCTTTAATTCTTTTTGATGATAATGAGGCTTTATCAATAGCTTTAGCAATAGATGAAATAAAAGAAGAAAGTAAGCAAGCAATAAAGGAATTAAAAAGAAAGAAAATAACGCCATATATGTTAACTGGAGATAATAAAAATGTTGCTAAAAAGATAGCAAAAGAAGTAGGAATAGATGAGGCCAATGTCTATTATGAAGTCTTACCAATAGATAAAAAAGAAGTTGTAGAAAAACTTAAAAAAGAAGGTAAGAAAGTAGCGATGGTTGGAGATGGTGTAAACGATGCAATTTCATTGATGGCTAGTGATTTAGCAATAGCCATTGGAAGTGGAACAGATGTTGCAATATCATCTTCAGATGTAGTTTTATTACATAATTCGTTATTAGATGTGTGCAACGTCTTAAACTTATCAAAAAAGACCATGAATAATATCAAGATTAATTTATTCTGGGCATTTTTCTATAACATAATTGCGATCCTTATCGCTACAGGAGCTTTTAGTTTTTTACAAATCAGTTTAAATCCGATGATCGCATCAATGTTAATGGCGTTTTCATCGGTGTTTGTAGTAACAAATTCATTGTTGATTAACACGTTTAAACCATTAAAAAAGGAGGAAAAGAAAATGGAAGAAATCGTATTAAATGTTCAAGGAATGACATGTAAGCATTGTCAAAAGCATGTTTTTGACGCTTTGTCAAAAGTTATGGGTGTAGTTGAAGTAGAAGTAAGTTTAGAAAAAAAGAAAGCGATTGTTAAAGGAAATAACTTAAATAAGGATGCTTTGATAAAAGCTGTTGAAGATGAAGGATATGAGGCTAATTAGTTTATTGAAATAACATCAATAATAAAGCAATAGAAAAAATAAAAATATTTCTATTGCTTTTTTGATGATAGAAAAGTGATTTTATCGTTTATAAAAACAAATAAATAAGATATATTTTTATTAGCTGCTATAATACGTAATTCATATTTTAATAAAAATGTATTTAATATACGTAGATGATATGATAAAATAAAATAATAGAGTATATAAGCAAAGGAGATAATATGTATCAAAGTAAATTAAGCTTATTAGAGACAGAAATTGCAATAAAAAAAATAAAAGATCATTTTGAAAGAAGACTTAGTGAAGTATTAAGACTTACAAGAGTATCAGCTCCATTATTTGTTGAAGCAAATATGGGTATCAATGATAATTTAAATGGTGTTGAAGTTCCTGTAAATTTCATGGTTGATAATAAAAATCTAGAAATTGTTCATTCTTTGGCAAAATGGAAAAGGATAGCTTTATATAGATATAATTTTAAGATGCACACAGGACTTTATACTGATATGAATGCTATTAGAAAAGATGAGCAACTAGATAATTTACATTCGCTATATGTAGATCAATGGGACTACGAAAAAGTGATTGATAGAAGTGATCGCAATGAAGATTATTTAAAGATGACTGTAAGGCAAATATACAATGTTTTAAGAGAAACAGAGTTATATATAAAAAATGAGTATCCGATATTAGATATTCATTTACCTGAAGAAATCACTTTTATCACATCACAAGAACTTGAAGATAAATACCCAACACTAAGTAGTAAAGAAAGAGAAAATAGAATATGTAAAGATAAAGGCGCTGTGTTTTTAATGCAAATTGGTAATATTTTAAAAAGTGGAAAGAAACATGATGGGAGAAGTCCTGATTATGATGATTTTGCTTTAAATGGTGATATATTAGTATACAATAAAGTACTTGATTGTAGCTTTGAATTATCAAGCATGGGAATTCGTGTAGATAAAGAAGCTTTAATGAAACAATTAAAACAAGAAAATGCCTTAGATAGAATAAATCTTGCATATCATAAAATGGTTCTTGATGAAACGCTACCTTTTACGATTGGCGGAGGTATAGGACAATCAAGGATGTGTATGTTATTTTTAAATAAAAAGCATATCGGTGAAGTTCAAGCTAGTTATTGGCCAGAAAGTATTAGAAAAGAATGTGAAAAAGAAGGTATAATGTTACTATAATAAAAAAGAGCATAATTTTTAAAGGGTTCTTACGCTTTATTGGGTATTAAACTAAAACTTAATAAATCAAAATAAGATAATTTGAAATATAATTATCTTATTTTTTTTGCTTTTGTTATTCTCTTAATCGGGTATTTGTGATATAATATAACTGAAAAGAGATGATTAAAATGGGATTTAAAAAATATGAAATTTTTAATGTAAATAATAATATATTCGGTGAAGATTTTGTTGTTTATAACTACGAGGAATATGAAGATAA
>JALEMY010000168.1 GCA_022767485.1 Erysipelotrichaceae bacterium | reverse complement strand
TTCTGGAACAAAGAACATCCAATTTGAATATAATGATCAAGGATTAAGAACATTCAAAAGAGTTGATACTGGTCAAACATTAAATAGTAATAAAATATATAAAGACTATGAATATGTTTATGATTTAGATAACAAACTAATATGTCAAAGAGTTACTTATCTAAATAGTATTGATACAATGATTTTCTTATATCATGATGACTATTTATATGGATTTGAATACGGTCAATCTAAATACTTCTATTTAAGAGATTCATTAGGAAATATCAATGGAATTATTGATTCAACAGGTAATTTAGTTGTTGAATATGTATACAATGCTTTTGGAAAGATTATTGACATTTTAGGTGAAATGAATGATACTATAGGTGTTTATAACCCTATGAGATATAAAGGTTATTATTATGACGAGGAAACTCAGCTTTATTGGGTATCCTCACGTTACTATTCGCCTGAATTATGCAGATGGATTTCGCCAGATTCAATCAAATATTTAGATCCTGAAAGTATAAATGGTTTAAATCTATACTGTTATTGTTATAATGACCCAATCAACTACTATGATCCAAGTGGGCATTTCGCAATTAGTACATTAATCATTCTAGGATTAATTGCTGTAGGTGCAGTCATTGGTGGGACTGTCGCCGGAGTTAATAGCTATAATAATGGTAACAGAGGATGGGAACTAGCAGGTGATATTTTAGGTGGAGCTTTAATTGGAGGGGCAATTGGAGGCATCGTAGGATATTTTGCTGCTCCAGGTATTGCTGCTATGTTATCTTCAACTGGGACAATTGGAGGAGCACTTGCATTTGCAGGAGGAATGGGATTGACTGGTGCAGGAATTGCAATTAGTACAGTTGGTCAACTAGCTTTAGCTGGAACGATTGTTTCTGTCGGAGCATTATCTGCAGCAGCAAGTACAATGATGTTTTATGATGGTAGATGGCCTGGTGATAATCCAACAAAAGCCCCGGATGGTTTTGAATGGAGAGGTAATGGTGCTCCAGGAAGTTCAAAAGGAAATTGGTATAATCCAGATACAGGCGAAATATTACATCCAGATTTAAATCATCCACAACCAATTGGTCCACATTGGGATTTTAGAGATATTTTAAAACAATGGTGGAGAATCTTTAGAAATGGAAAATTTCCAAAATAGGAGGTTATGATATGAACGATTGGAGATTAACAGGTCAAGAAGAATATTTGCTTAACGTAGAATTAAAAAAAATAAGTCAAGAAGAAATAAAAAACAAAAGTGATTTATGGCATGAACATTGTGAATTTTGTATGGAGAGTATTTCAAACAAATATGAACACGATGTCTATTCTACAAAAGATGAATATCGTTGGATTTGTAAAAAATGTTTTAACGATTTTAAAGAAAAATTTAAGTGGGTAGTAAAA
>JALEMY010000167.1 GCA_022767485.1 Erysipelotrichaceae bacterium | reverse complement strand
TTCAACAACTCTTAATCCATTTTTAGTAACACCAGTTACATCAGGTCTAAATCCTTTAATACCTAACCCTTTGCTTCTGTTTAAATGAATTTCACTATATCTTCCTGCAGCAAGAGACATTTTACCGGCTTGAACATTACTAGCAAATTGATGGAACAAAGAACCTGTTTTTTGAGCACTACCCACAATTTGGATACTACCTCTAGCAATATTGATTCCAGAAGTAAGCGCACCAGAAACTGCACCACCAATTGCTCCCCACATAAATCCGTTAGCTGCGCCTTCTAGAACGCCTTCCCAACCGCCTGTAATTCCTCCTAATATTCCTCCAAGGACAGCACCACCAGCAGCACTTGTAACTGCTCCATAGAAAGCTGCTCCAAAGATAACTCCTGCTGCTCCTGGTAAGAAAACTGCACCTAATGCAGCTAACCCAATAACTGCACCACCAATCAACCATTCTGCCCATTGAGGCAAATTACCAGAAGGATCGCTATAAGAAATCGGATTGTTATAACAATAGCAGTATAAGTTCAATCCATTGATACTTTGAGGATCTAAATATTCGATACTATCTGGGCTTATGAACCTACAAAAATCAGGATTATAATATCTGCTCTTACAATAGTACATTTGTGTTTCACTATCGTAGTAATAGCCTTTATATCTCATAGGGTTATTTACACCTATAGTATCATTCATTTCACCTAAAATGTCAATAAGCTTTCCAAAAGCATTGTATACGTACTCTACAACAAGCTTACCTGTCGAATCAATAATTCCATTGATATTTCCTAATGAATCTCTTAAATAGAAATATTTAGATTGACCGTATTCAAAACCGTATAAATAGTCATCATGATATAAGAAAATCATTGTATCAATACTATTTAGATAAGTAACTCTTTGACAGATTAGTTTGTTATCTAAATCATAAACATATTCATAGTCTTTATATATTTTATTACTATTTAATGTTTGACCAGTATCAACTCTTTTGAATGTTCTTAATCCTTGATCATTATATTCAAATTGGATGTTCTTTGTTCCAGAA
>JALEMY010000086.1 GCA_022767485.1 Erysipelotrichaceae bacterium | reverse complement strand
TTGGCGGCACTAACGGAAAAACAGAAAAAACACGGTTGAAGATATATTTAAAACGAGAATCAGTGTTGGCGTTTCCTTCGGATAGTGCGCATGAAGTGGCAATATACAGTCTGAAATAAACATCTTTTCTGCTAAAACACGATCTAAGATAAAAGAAGCTTATTCAGATGTAACGTTTAAAAACATTCAAATTTCGGCTGTGATAGAACGACTGAGAGAAACTTTATAAAGTAAATTTGTTGAAGCAATAATATCTTCAAGATTTATATTACCGACTGAAAAATTTACGACTGTCAAATCTGAAGATATTGAAGAATTTTTTACGCATTCATTAGTTGGAAACAAACGAAAGTTAGGATTGAAAAACATTGGCATAGTGGATGATTTTGCTATAAACAAACTGGCTGATAAGTCAAATCTATTTTTGCCCAATTGCAGGGTGCAGCTATTTCGTACAACAAAGACATCTTTGTAGTACGAAATAGCCAATTTATTATTTGATATTGGCTTTTTTTTATGGAATTTACGCTTACAAAAAATTATAATTTTTTATGACATTTTTCTTTTTACATCATCACTTTTAGACAATATTTCCAATATTAGGCACTATATAATAATTATTGACTGAAAAATCTTATTGATTTATAATCTAACTAGAGAATTTTAGTGTTTTTATGCATAAAATCAGTTAAATAATCGTTAATTTATAAGGCTATATTTTTGCTTAAAAATTCTAAATAATCTTTTTTGTTTTTTGGGAGGAACAACATGGATAATGAAATCTATAAAAGTGTTGAGTTTCAAAAAACTGATGAATATCAGTCTTTTCCTGCCGAAAGATTTCATGTAAAAGAAATAAAAAGTGACAATATAGAAACATTTAAATCTAACGAGTTTTCTTCATCAAATGCAAATACAAGTAATAATAATAGCAATAAAATGTCATTTGATGAACAAAAAAAATTAGCACAAATGTCTTCTTCTACATCTAAAGCAATATCATCTTCCATGTCCTTAACTGCCACGATAAGCGCTACTACAACTAGCGTTATTGTTACTGCATCTTCTGTTTTCTTTGTTGCAAGTTTAGGTATTATTCCAATTAAAGGACTAACGCAAGAACATGTTGAAAGCACACCAATTGTTGAAGAAATAACACCTGATGAGGGGCTTATAGATTTTAAAAACTATAAAGTTAATTATTATTTTAATGATACATATGATGACGTTATTTATGATATTACCTTTTATTTTGAAGGTGATATTAGTGATGATTATTCATATAAAATAATTGATAATTCTTCCAATCAGGAAACTTATATTAATAATAATATGGCTAGTTTTGAAAACTTAGAAAATGGCGATAGAGAGTTTACTTTTACGATATATAATAACGATAATATTGTTCAGGAAAAAACAATACTAGTTGAAAATAATTATGTAGAAAACGCACAAGTCGATTTAGCATATAAAGTAACATACAACCAAGATAACTCTTCTAATTTATATACATATACAACCCCACTTTATGAAGGTGAGTATATAACATACATTAATATATTCGATGAAAATGGCAATTTATTAAATGATTATAATACAATTAATGACGGGGCATTATCTAGCGTATTAAACATAAAAGAAAGCAATTATTTTGCTTACTTTGATACTTATTATATTAAAGATAATAATTATTATTCTTATGGCTCTTCTGAAAAAATTGTAATAGATAGTAATTTCTTTTTCTTTGATTGTCAGGTAAATGATAATGTTTTATCATTATATTTTGATAATGATTTATCAGGAGACATCAATGTTAAAGTTACTCACGATGACTTATCTATAGAAGAGTTTATTGTTCCTTCTGATGAATTAATCGATAATTCTTATAGTTTAACTTTAAATAAAATTAGTTTTAATCCAACTATTGAAATTGTAGCCCAAGCAAGTTTTCATAACTATGATGAAAACAACTTAATAACTGATACTATTGGCTCTATATACAAAGAATTTAGCGAGCAAAAAAATGTTCTTTCAGTAGTTTCATCAAATATTAACTTATCAAGATTTGAAATATTCAACACTAGTTATAACCTTAATTATGATGATACATCACATGCACCTATTTTTATGTACTTTGATGGATATTTAAATGAAGGAGATACTTATTCTATAGTAGTGAATAATTTAAATGGTGAGGAAGTCACTTCTAAAAACAATTTATCTTTATCTAATGATCCTGTTATTTTCTATGATTTACTTGCTGATGTAGAATATACATTTAATATTTATCTTAATACAAATGAAGGATCAAAACTTATTTATGAAACGAATAAAACATTATCTATAATAGAATATAATAATCTTCCTTATTATTATTGTTTAAATCCTAACCCTTATGATGCATTAATTACTTATAATGATGATAATACATCAAATATATATTTATATATGGATGTTCAACCAACAGATTACGATATGTATTATAAAGTATATCTTGTCGATGCTTCAATAGTAGATGGAACAGCATTTTATGAATGTGTAAGCAATGAAAATGTTGCCGTATTTAAAAACATTCCTGAAGGAATATATTGTTTTAAATATGCCGTGTTAATTAATGATAATGACACATGCTATTCAGTTTATGATGTTGGATATCCATCAGGTTCAATACATGTCGGACTCGATGAAAATGGCAACTACCCCGGATCAGATTATTATATAAACTACGATCAAAGTTCAAAGCAACTTGAAATAAATATATTTGCCATTTTATATGATGATGTTAATATCACTTTGATAAGTGAAGATGGCACTACAATAAATATTGATGTTTTGCTTTCTGATATTAATGAATCATCAATTTTGCTAGATTTATCATCTTATGGACTTTTAAATTTCACAGTGGTTGTAAAAGGAGTTGCATCTTTCATGTATGGAAATGGTGATGTCATCAAAAATGAAGTTACCATTGAAGGTAGCGAAAGTTGTCCTTTCATAATAGAACATATTATAATGAATGCAGAAATGTAAAAAGGAGATTAAAAACATGAAAAAAATCGATAGAAAGAAAATATTCCATTTAATATGGCTTACACTTGCAATTGTTTACTTAGTTGCTTATTTAGTGTTAGTAATCATTAAACTTACTAACCAAGACTCATCTTTTTCTACATCTTTTTTTGATAAATATATTTGGATTGTTAAGCAAACTAAAACAGAAGGCAGTGAAGTTGTAACAATAGAGCCATCAATGACACAAATATTAGTTAATAGTTTAGTCAACATCTTTCTTCTTTTATCAACTACTAAAATATTAAGAACTATATTTAAACTAAGATTTAAAAAATCAGATAGGACTAAAACTGTTGTTAGTCTATTAGATGGTTTTGTTAAATATGGTTGTGCTATCGCTATTATCATTTACGTTTTAAAAGCATGTGGTGTTAATACTGAAGCTTTGATTGCATCAATTGGCATACTTGCTCTTATCGTAGGTCTTGGTGCTCAATCACTAATTGCTGATATTATTGCTGGAATGTTTATTATTTTCGAAAACGAGTTTAACACTGGCGAGATTATTTCAATTGATGGTTTTAGAGGAGAAGTAATTGAAATAGGTATTCGTACTACAAAACTTCTTGATGCTGCTGGAAACATTAAGATTATGAATCATAGTGATATTAAAAACATCGTTAATTTATCAAGAGAGCCATCTTTAGCTGTAGTTGATGTTGATTTTCCATATGATGTGCCAATTGAATTTATCGAAAATCTTTTTAAAGAAAAATTCGAAGAACTTAAAGATAAAATCCCAGGAATTATCACAGGACCTTTTTATAAAGGTGTAAGTGAATATAAAGACTCAAATGTTACTGTTAAAATTGTTGCAACATGTAATGAAGTCGACCGCTTCCAAGTTCAAAGGGATTTACTAAGAGAATATAGAGCTATAATAACTGCTGAAGGCATAGATATTGCTTACCCACATGTTGTTATAGGGAAAGATGAAAAAAGTGATATTAAAGTTAGTAAAAAGGAAGTTAAAATTGCTAACCAATTCGTTGAAGAACAAAAAGAAATGTCTAAAGATTTAGAAGATGAACACATATAATTAAATAATTTAGTGAATAACCTGTTGCCTCTTTCAATAGGTTATTCATTATAAAATATGCCCGTGGCACAATGGATAGCGCGTTTGATTCCGAATCAAAAGGCTAAGGGTTCAATTCCCTTCGGGCATTCCAAAAAAAAAGAATTGAAGTGAATCAATTCTTTCGTATACTAAAACTAGGAGTTAATCTGATATGATATCTCTTAGTTTTTTTATTTCAAATATTATAGTATAATAGTAATGAAGGAATGTTTATATTAATCATTAGGGCATTTAGTGACCCTGCAAAAATCTTTACAGCT
>JALEMY010000163.1 GCA_022767485.1 Erysipelotrichaceae bacterium | reverse complement strand
TTGAAATAAATACATTATCATTAGATGCATCATCTTCATATTCTTATTCATCATTAGATGAAAAACTATCTTTTAAGTCATCTGATGATACTAAAAGTGTCAACACAACTATTACTAATAATACTTTAGCTATATTACATTATTATTTTCAAATTAGTACTACTCAAGCATTATCAAATGATGGAATAGAAAAGGCTATATTAGTTTATTATGATAATAAGCTTGTTGCTTCTCTTTTTGAAATAATAGAAAATAATATCATAATTCAAGGAGATTATTCGTTTGTTAGACAAGGTGGTGCTACAGCAAACAATGTAATTAGTTTTAAATTACATGAAGCTACAAGTGAATCACTTTATCAAAATAAAACATTACCAATAACAATTACTGCTTATTGTGAAAATGCAAATTATTCCTCATATTTATATGCGAGTAATGAAGAGGAATTTAAAAATGCTATAGATGATGTTAATAATGAACTTTATAGTAATCACATCGAAGCGATAAGTGAAGAAAATATCGTTGATGGAACTTTGATTAATGTTCCAACAATTGTTTTACTAAATAATATTTCTTTAACAACAAGCGAATTAACATTAACTTCACCATGTAAAATTGAATTAAATGGATATTCATTAAATGATGGTAGCATTATGTTAAATTCAACAAATGCGATATTAGATATTACTGATTGTAAGGATAATAATACATTTTCAACTAGTATAACTTTATCATCATATGACACGACAAATGCTTCAACTTTACTAATAAATAGAGCAAAGAAAAACTTAAGTAAGGGTTTAATTGATAGTCTTTCACTACTTGATAATATTTCTTTTTATAACCCTAGTGTTTCAACTATGTCTTCAACTAATTATTCATATAGTAACAATGTATTGACAAATAATGGCGTTGCTACAACTTTAGTTGATGCCATTCTTGTTAATTCAACAAATATTGAATTTAAAGTGATCGGTAATGAAGATAGCATTGCTTCTTCTTATTTGACACATATTCCAAATGATGAAAATAAAGTAGTCACAACAGATTTGTTTTTACCAAAAGCTATAAATAACAAGAATATTGAAATTAGTTGGACATCATCAAATGAAGAAATTATGAACCACGA
>JALEMY010000160.1 GCA_022767485.1 Erysipelotrichaceae bacterium | reverse complement strand
TTCTCTTTCAAATTCAACTGATGTTTGTTCTATTAATTCATCATTAACATAAATAGAATATACATATTCTGTTTCCTTTTCACCATCTTCATAAGAATATTCTTGTTCCATTTCTATAAAAGATGACTTATCATTTATATCCTCATAAGCACGAATTTTTAATTCACTTTCCTCTTCGTTATCTTCAGATTCTACCAAACGATTGCCTTCAAGATGATAGTTTTTCCCATCAAAAAGCATGACACCAACTAGTTGATATTTGCTTTCACTTTCTTCCTCATCAATTTCTTCATTTACAAGTGTTTCTGTATAATACATCGTATAAGAAACATTTTCACCATTAAAGTCTTTACCACTAATCGTCATTTTCATTTCATACATATAATCACTATCTGTATTATTTTCCGTTTTAGTAGTAACGATATCTTCACCTAAAAAACTATCAAGAGCCATAAAATATTCATTGAATTTTTCTGTTTGCTTTTTTACATCATTTGTATTGTTTTCACTTTCATTATTATTAGCATAACGAACTTCAAAAAGACTTTTAACTGCAGAAACTGACATATTACTTCCTAATAGTTTAACACTTGATACAGCACCTATTCCATAAACGTTTTCTACCGATAGCTTTTTACTATAAGAATCATTTGGCGTATTTTTACCAGTAAAAATAAACAATAAGCATATAGCAACCAACATAACTGCACTAGATAACCAAAACACATTGAATGTTTCTTTGTTTTTTTGCTTATTTTCCTTTAAAGGTAATAAATGATCTTCTTGTGCAGCTTTTTTTATTTTATTTAGCGGATTTGGCATAAATTGTTCCGCTTCATATTTTAATTGTTTCTTTATATCTTTTTGTTTCATACTATTCCTCTTTTTCCAAAGCTTTACGCATTTTTGAAAGTGCGTTTTGATATTTCCAAGTAATGGTAGATAATGGCATATCAAGCATTTTAGCAATTTCTTTTCTTTTATAACCACAAACAATTATAAGCATTAAAATTGTAAACTCGTCCTCTGGTAGCAATCGTTTAGCTAAGTCTGTTAATTTCCCACATGTTTCTAATTCACATACTCCAAAAACTGCAGGATTTATTGCTTCATCAAAGTTTTGTTCCTTCATAGTTAGTTTTTTTAAATTGATAGCTTCATTCTTGGCAATTTTTATAATCCATGCCCCAGCATTCGTTCCTAATGCATAACTATGTATGTTTTTTAAAACGCTCATATATGTAGATTGCATTACGTCTTCTGCAAGAGAGACATCATGTAAGATAGAAATTGCCACATAGTAAACAGACTTTTGCGTTAGTTTATATATTTTATCAAATGCAGAAGCATCGCCATTTATAAATTTATTTATCAATTTATCAAGTGTCATTTTTATCTCCAAATATTCATTATTATTTTACTAAATTCTTGTTTCATTTAAAACAAAAACTTAGTCGAATAATTGTTTACTACCATCACTAAACGTATATTCGTATTGTTTATTATTATCATCACTGATTTCTTTAATATGGAAAACTCCTGTTTTCCCATCGATATTATATTTTACTTTTATTACATCTTTATTATCTTTTTCTTCACGCTTTAAAGTATACTTTCCTTTATAATCACCCTTTATAAACTCAATTTCATATTCTGTTTCAACTTTATTATTTTTGATTTCTCTTTCAAATTCAACTGATGTTTGTTCTATTAATTCATCATTAACATAAATAGAATATACATATTCTGTTTCCTTTTCACCATCTTCATAAGAATATTCTTGTTCCATTTCTATAAAAGATGACTTATCATTTATATC
>JALEMY010000072.1 GCA_022767485.1 Erysipelotrichaceae bacterium | reverse complement strand
CAGTTCCAACAAGAGAAGCAAGCCAATCAGTTTGTGAACCTTCATATCCATTAATAAGTGCTAGTTCATAAGCAGACTTACCATTTTCACCATTACTTCCTGCAAGAGAAGCAAGCCAATCTGCTTCACTTCCAATATATCCTTTTTCAACTGCTAGTTCATAAGCAGATTTACCATTTATACCATTAATACCATTAATACCAATTAATGAATTTAACCACTCTGATTCGCTACCTTCAAAGCCATTAATAACAGCGATTTCATAGGCAGATTTGCCGTTTTCGCCATCAGTTCCAACAAGAGAAGCAAGCCAATCAGTTTGTGAACCTTCATATCCATTAATAAGAGCTAATTCATAAGCTGACTTACCATTTTCTCCATTACTTCCTACAAGAGAAGCAAGCCAATCTTCTTCACTTCCAATATATCCTTTTTCAACAGCTAGTTCGTAAGCAGATTTGCCATTAGTTCCAACTAAAGATTCAAGCCATTGAGTAAGGCTACCTTCAAAGCCATTTTTAACAGCTAAATCGTAAGCTGAATCACCATCAACGCCATCGATTCCTTTACTTCCTATTAATGAATCAAGCCAAGAAGATAAACTGCCTTCAAATCCATTTTCAACAGCTAATTCATAGGCAGATTTCCCATTGCTTCCATCTAAGCCTTTTACGCCAACTAATGAATTAAGCCAATCTTCTTCACTTCCTTTATAACCATTAATAACAGCTAGTTCATAAGCAGATTTGCCATTATCACCTTTAACACTTTCACCAACTAAGGAAGCAAGCCATTCTGATTGAGTTCCAGTGTAGCCATTATCAACAGCAACTTCATAAGCAGACTTTCCATCTTTTCCGTCTTTTAAACATGAATTTAATCCTAATAAATTTAATGCAAGTATAGGACTTAATACGAATAATAACAAATTTCGTCTTTTCATAATAAATTTCTCCTTGGAACAATTATAACAACCACGTTTTCAAAGTTCAATAATATCATTAATATCAAAGAAAACAATCATAGAAAAAAAGCAATATTATTTAATTTGAAATAAAAAATTTTTATTATATGAACAATTATATGTTTTTGGCTTTTTATTTATAAAAAGAAAGGTAGATAAAAAAAATATAATGTATTATAATATTTATGGTTTTTAAGGGAGATTTAGTATGAGAAAGAAATCAAAGTTATTTGTCTTAGTGACAACTTTACTATTAATATCAAGTTGTAAGGATGTGTCATTAACTAGTAGCGAGGATAATTCTTCAATAATAGAAGATAGTTCTAGCAACATTGAAATTTCATCAAGTGAAATAGAAAGTGTTTCAAAAGGTGAAAGTAGTATAGAATCAAGTGAAGAAAGTAGTAGTATTGAAGAATCGTCAAGTGAAGAAAGTAGTATTATAGATGAATCATCAAGTGAAGAAGAAAGTTCATCAAGTGAAGAAGAAATTAAAGAAGAAAAAACATTTACACTAGATAGTAGCAATTTTGATACGTTTGAGGGTATCACTATGTCAAATGTTATTGAAAACACTTCTTATACTGATGAATTTACAATTTGTGTTGAAGGTTATATTACTACAAGTAACATTACATCAATTACTAAGATAGAAACACATGTATATTCAACATATAATAATTTAACGATGTATGAAGGTTCTTCAAGTAGTGGTAAAGTAGTTGAACCTAGTGTTGTTAATGCATCTGATAATAAATCTGCTTATTATACTTATGAATTTACATCTCCAGTTGATAGTTTTTATTTACTAAATACAGCTTCCACATATAATGCTCATGTATATACGATTACTATCACTTATACGGGTGAGTGTAATATTAGTAAAAAAGAAGAGAATAATAACCCTGGTGGAGGAGATGTCATAGTTGATGGTGATGGTTGGACTAATAGTGATTTTAAAAATTATTATTCAACAATAGATCTTTCATTATCAGGTAATTATCTTCTTGAAGAATTACAATCATTAAATGCTAGCAAACAAAAAAAGACCGTTGGTTATAGCGGACTTTGGAATTATTTTGATCAAACTGATTATGATCCTAATAATTCTAGTAAATATTTAGCTTTTTATCGAGGAACATCAGCAACCAAAGGTGAAATGAACAAAGAACATGTTTGGCCAAAATCTCGTGGAGGAGGTTTAGTTGATGGTGATTTACATATGACTCGTCCAACATTGACTTCAGACAATTCAAGTAGAGGTAATTCATTTTATGTTGAAGGTAAAAATAGTTCTTCTGCTGGATGGGACCCTAAAGCTGCTAATATGAATGAACAATATCGTGGACAGGTAGCTCGTATTTTGTTTTATTGTGTTGTTGCTAATAAATCATTAAGTTTAGTTGATAAAGATAATGATGCGACATCAAATAAAACAATGGGAAAACTTTCTGATTTATTAAAATGGAATTTGATGTATCCGGTAGATAATAGCGAACTTAGACGTAACAATGGTGCGCAAAAAGTTCAAGGGAATCGTAATCCATTTATCGATAATCCATCATTTGCTTGCTCAATTTTTGGCTCGACTAATTCAACTACTAAAGAAATTTGTTCTTCTTATAGTGCAGGCGATAATAAAGTAAATGATACACCATCTGATAACAATCAAGAAGTTATTGAAAATAACGATAAAATCATAGAACTTACTTCATCATCATTAAATCTTACATCAAGCTATGCTGATGGTAATGTGACGATTAGTGATACTTCATTTACTTATGAAGAACTAGGCGATTATGGTGATGGTATTCAAATGAGAAATAAAGAAGGAAAAGGAACAACAGCTTTTTATAATACTAGCGCTTTTGCATCTAGTATAAAACAAATAGAATTAATTTGGTCTAGTAGCAAAGATGTCTTTGATAATGATAACACGTTAACATTTTATTTTGGAAATGATAATAATGTAGCTACGTATCAAACGACACTTGTTACTAAAGCAAATGAAAAAAGTTATGTGATTGTTCCAGATGATGATTATTTATATTTTAAATTTGTGCATACTGGGGCATATACATTATATTTTTCTTCGATAAATATTCATTTAAATTAATGTTTTAAAAAAAAGTATTAGATGTTATAGACACACCTAATACTTTTTTTTAATAATCTATTTTGTAAATATTTCTTTGACTACTAGTTCCTTTTTTTACATCTATCACGAAGTTAAAAATACAAAAGGCAATCGATAAAGCAATATCAACTAATAAGAAAACTGTAAAGTCATTAAAGTATAAGTCACATATTTTAATAAAATTAGTCAGAACATCGATTAATTGTAATGTTTTATTATTAATAACTAAATTAATTGATGAACCGATATATGATGATATCATGATACAAATAATGGAAAATACAAAACTTACAATTAGCGATAATAAACCAGTATTTGCTTTTACTTTTTTGATTAAAAATTTAGATAAGAAATAACAAGAAATACCACTTAATAGCGATATAAATGAAAAAATATGAATATATGAAAAAGCGATTGTCAAAATAGTTATAATGATCATAGAAAGCATTGCTAAAGCAAAGTTTAATAAAACATTTTTCGTATTTGTTTTATTTGGTTTAGATAATGATCTTACTAAAGCGTTGGATTGCATTATCATTTGTGCAATGCAGCCATCATGGCCTTGTAAAATAATATTATTCATTCTAATAAATGGCGAAGATGATGGTAATGATTGCTTACAAAATGGACATACTTCACAAGTATCGATATTGTTAGCATCTAATATATCGATACAATTATCTAATATTTTAAAGAAATGCTCATCAAAATCAGATGATTTATAAAACAATAACAATAAATAAGCATTAGTTGCCACGCCATGTTGTAATAAGCGGTTTTGCTCTTTTATTTCACGAACTTTTCCAATGATGTTTTGTGCCACAGTTTGGCCAATTTGTCCATTGAAAGAAATCGTGACTTTTACATAAGAAAAACTGTTTGTAAAGTTTAACATTCTATTTCTATATATTCCATAAGTAATTTTTTTATCTACTCGAAACTTATTATCTAAAAAGAATTGATGCAAATTCATTTTTATCACTCCTCGTTGTATTATTTTACTTCATTTATTAATTTCATACAAGATTATTGTGACATGTGAAACAATTATTTATATCATAGTAAAGAAAACATATATTTTTCTATAATTTTTAAGAAAAAACAAAGTGAAATAACTATCATAATAGTGGAAGCTTATAGCGGTGCTACTCCTAAATAGAAAGGAGATGATGCATATGTTATGTAAATCATCTACTCTTTTTAATGGGAGGAAAAACATTATCCATGTTAAA
>JALEMY010000063.1 GCA_022767485.1 Erysipelotrichaceae bacterium | reverse complement strand
GAAGGTCTTTAAAAAAAGTTAGTTGTGAATTTATGCTTAACGCTCTTGGCTTTAACATAGCAAAATTATTTAGATTTTTTGAGACAGGAAAGCAAATCAAATATTGGATTGCTCCTAATGATCTTGAGCCACAAGTAATGGCAAAGCCAAGTAAGAAAAAACTTTCTAAGAAAGGCAAAAAGATTAATCAAAATGTGAATAAGAATAAAAATTAAAAACAACAAGCGAAGCTTGTTGAAAAACCTCTTGATAGATAATAAAAGGACTGTTGTCCAACCTATTTTAAATTATAGGTTTTTCAACAGCCCCTTTTAATTATTATAGTAAAATTCTTTAAATTTTTCTACAAATTGCCCTACAGCAATGGTAGTTAATTCTCCTTTATAAGCGAACGATACTTTTCCTGTCTCTTCTG
The DNA here is from genome assembly GCA_022767485.1 of Erysipelotrichaceae bacterium. GTDB lineage: Bacteria > Bacillota_I > Bacilli_A > RFN20 > CAG-631 > CAKPXW01. Next base: position 32,764 of record JALEMY010000063.1, on the reverse strand, counting down.
AAATAACAATTGTTAGCGCATCACAAACTTCAGAAAAGCCAATTGCTGCTCTATGTCTTGAACCATATTTTCCATTTAATGGTTTTTGTGTTGGTTGGTAGAAAACTGCAGAAGAAACGATCATGTTTCCGCGGATAATTGTGGCACCATCATGTAAAGGTGTCCCTTTATAAAAGATAGTCTCTAACAATTCAGGTGTAACAGGAGCGCTAATTTTTGTTCCGGATTTTTGCATATAAACAGATAAGTCATCGCTTCTTTCAAGAGTGATTAAAGCTCCAGTTTGTGTAGAAGACAAGGAAATTACTGCTTTATGAAGATTTTCAATAAGTTCATCGCTTTCATTTTCTGTAAGTGAAGCTTCCTTTTTTGATACTTTTTTATTCTTTCTTATTTCTATTTCTTTTTCCGAGTTAGAAAGTAGTAATGAAGCATATACTGTTAGTAAACATAAAGTGATAATTGTAGCTCCACGAAGTGCCTTGAAATCAAAAATTTCTGAAAGCAAAACCAATGCGCAAGCAATAGATACACTAATTATTACTTTATTTGAAAGTTTAAAGCGAAAGCAAAAATATATAACTATTGCAAAAAGTAATATAGCAAGAATGATATCGATAATAGTTGTAGCAATTCCAGTAATAGGAAGAGCAAAGAATAATAAACTCATAAATACACCTTCTTTTTTGTTCATACTATATATTATCAAAAAGTTCATAAAAAATGAACGAAAAAATAAATTTATTTTTTATTATTATAAAAAAATGCCAAAATTTGTTTTTAACTAGCAATTTTTTAACTAAAATAGTCATTTTTTGGATAATCAATTAAAAATGCTTAACAATAATTTGAAAATAACTTATAATAAAAATGAAAAAGCAAATTACACAAAGGAGGAATAATTGCTTATGAAAAAGAATTTATTAATGCTTTCATTAATATCTATGCTTTCTTTAACGATTGCTGGATGTGGTGATAACGATATTAGTGATCAATCCGTACCATCAAATCCAGTTGATAATTCATCTGATAACCAATTTGAAGAAAGTTCTTCAAGTAAGGATATTTATGAATCGATTTCTGATGAATCTTATAAAGGTGAAATTGATGATGATTACACTGGCTTGATTCCAGAAAAAGTATTGAATGCAAATGTGTCAATTGATTTTTTAGTTTATATTGAAGGACAAGATGGATATATTACTGATATTGGTAATTATAGCCCAGATCCAAACGACACTACTTATCGCTACCATAAAGATGATGTTACATCAATTGAAATGGCTAAGTATTTTGGTGCAGCTAGTGCATTTAAAAAACTTGCACCAAACGTAAAAATCAATTTGAGATATTGTTCAATAGGTGATTATGATTACACATTAAAAGATTATGTTGGAATGCATAATGGAAGTCTTCCACATTTAATGTGGGGTACAAGACATGTTGTTGAACAATTGTCAGATGGTTATTGTTATGATTTATCAAGATATGCTGATTCAGAATACTATCAACAATACAATGAATACTTTATGAGTAGATTTAATTTTGGTGGATTCCAAGCAGGACTTCCAATCGCTGGAGAACCTTGGGGTGTATTCGTAAATTTAAATAATCTTGAAGAATATTCAATCGTATCTGATGTTGTTGATGAAACATTACAACAAAATACAGATGCTTACAAAGAATGGGTTGATAACTTTACTTGGGATAATTTTGTAAGTGCTGTTGATCGTTCAACAAACGATACACACGCAGGACTTTCAAGAGTTGTTGAATATTTCACTTCATATTCAGTTCCATCTATCAATAGTCAATTTATCGCTAATGGTTCTGTAGATATCAGCAGTTCTGAAGTTATTAATACAATTACAAAATTATTAAATTACGAACAAACATTATCACAAAATTGCGTATATATGTATGATATGACATCAACTGGCCATACAGCAAAAGACAATTTCCCTAACGCAAAGAATTGGTTAGGTACACAAAACTTCGTTGTTGACCAATATTGTACTTTCTATGCTGAAGCTCCATGGGCTTTAACAACAATTTCTCAATACGCTAAAGAACATAGTTCAAATATTAAAGCTGACTTTTTACCTTATCCAAAACTTGATGCTGATACTTCAGCTTACTCAGGTATCGCTGTTGAAGGTTTAACAGTTGGTAATCAATGTCCAATTGGTACAGTATGCACTGAAGACAAACAACTTGAAATGGATGTGGCAGCATACTTTGCAATGTTTATGGGCCTTGACCCTAGAGCTATTCAAGCACGTTCAGAGGTCACATATAACTTCAATGGTACTGACTTTACTGGAGACTTAGCATTACCAATTACTAAACGTGGTAGCAAATTCTCTTTCCAAACAGAAAATCCAGATTTAGATCCTGCTATTGATTATGTTGATAACTGGACATATCAAATGAAAAAATGGTTTGATGTTTATGATTTATATGTAATTGCTGATGAAAATGGTAATAAAGATGCCGATGTTGAATATTTTTCAAATATTACTTATGGACTTGTAAAAATGTTAGATAGCGTTTATATGCTTGATGGCATTGGCGATGATTATGTAACATGCTTAAACTACTGGAATGAACCAGTTGCAGTTCCAGATATTGATTCTGAAGATGAAAAAACTAAAGATATCTTTGCTAACTGGTGTGGTAGATTTACTAGATTTATTGATAAAGATACTCAAACAGGCACTCTTGGTACAGATTCTTATGTAACAACAGTAATTGCAAGATTAGCAGAAATCGAAAATGAAATTAATGACAACACAAATATTGCTTGGTTATTCTTACAAGAATGTGTCGATAATATGTATGGCTCAGGAAAATATGATGTATTAGATAGATCATATAGAAATTCATATGAAGGAGCTTTGCCTAACTAGTTAAACATTTAATTAAGGAAGCATCGATTTGTTGCTTCCTTTTTAACATTAATATAAAGGAGAAAAATATTATATGAAAAAAAATATATTAATGCTTTCACTAATATCTATGCTTTCATTAACTATAAGTGGATGTGGTGATAATACAATTAGCGATTTATCAAATACTCCATCAAATGATGATTTATCAAACACACCATCAGATGAATCTTCAAGTGGAAATATTTATGAATCTATGTCTGATGAATCATATAAAGGATCAATTGAAGAAGATTATACAAAATTAATACCAGATGATGTCTTAAATGCCTCTGTTTCAATAGACTTTTTAACTTATATTGAAGGGCAAGATGGCTATATCACTGATATTGGTAATTATAGTCCTGATCCAAATGATACAATATATCGCTATCATAAAGATGATGTTACATCAATTGAAATGGCAAAGTTTTTTGGAGCTGCAAGTGCTTTTAAAAAACTAGCCCCAAACGTAAAAATTAATTTGAGATATTGTTCTATAGCTGATTATGATTACACATTGAAAGATTACATTGGAATGAATGGTCACTTACCACAATTAATGTGGGGAACGAGACATGTTGTTGATGAATTAGCTGATGGTTTATGTTATGATTTAAATCGTTATAAAGACAGTGAATATTTTCAACAATTCAATGAGTACTTTTTATCTAGATTTAATTTTGGCGGTTTTCAAGCTGGTTTTCCAATACTTGCAGACCCTTGGGGAATTTTTGTAAATTTAAATTCTATAGAAGAATATACGATTGTATCTGATGTAATTGATGAATCATTAGGACAAAATAGTGAAGCATACAAACAATGGGTTGATAACTTTACATGGGAAAGTTTTGTTAATGCTATTGATCGTTCAACAACAGATACGCATGCTGGATTATCAAAAGTAGTAGATAATTTGCTTTCTTATTCAATGCCTACAGTATTTAGTCAATTTATAAGAGAAAGTTCTGTAGATATTAGTAGTCCTCAAGTTCAAACAACAATTTCAAAGTTGTTAAACTACGAACAACAGATTTCTCAAAATTGTGTATATATGTATGATATGACTTCTGTTGGAAAAACTAAGAAAGATGCCTTTCCAAATGCTGCTATTTGGAAATCAAATGAAAATTTTATTTCCGATCAATATTGTACATTTTATGCAGAAGCACCATGGGCAATATCAAACATTTCCAACTTTACAAAGCAACATAATCCAAGTGTTAAAGTAGATTATTTACCTTATCCTAGAGTTGATGAAGATTCTCCATTATATTCTGGTGTTGGAATTGGAGGAGTCATTGTAGGTAATCAATGTCCAATAGGTAAACCATGCAGTGAAAATGCTCAACTTGAAATGGATGTTGCTGCTTATTTTTCAATGTTTATGGGCCTTGATCCTAGAGCTATTAAAGGACGAGCTGAAGTAACGTATAATTTCAATGGTACTGATTATAAAGGTGATTTGACAATGCCATTAACAAAACGCGGTAGTAAATTTTCATTTCAAACCGATAATCCTTCTTTAGATCCTGCTATTGATTATATCGATAATTGGACATATCAAATGAAACAATGGTTTGATTGTAATGACTTGTTTGTTATTCCAGATGAAAATGGAATAAAAGATGCTGATGTAGAATACTTTTCTAATATTACTTATGGTTTAGTAACAATGCTTGATAGTATTTATATGCTTGATGGCTTTGGCGATGATTATATTACATGTTTGAATTATAACAATGAACCAATTGAAGTTGCTGATGAAACTGATACAGGTGAAGAAACAAAGAAGGACGTGTTATATCGCTGGCGTAATAGAGATTCATATTTTATCGATTCTGAGACGCAAACCGGCACTTTAGGAACTGATTCATATGTGACAACAATTCAAGCGCATTTAACTGATATTGAAGATGAAATCAACAGTAACACAGAAACTATTTGGTTGTTCTTACAAGAATGTGTTGATAATATGTATGGAGCAGGTAAATATAATGTGTTAGATAAGAGTTATAGAAATTCTTATGAAGGTGCTTTGCCAAATAATTAATAGACAAATTAAAATATAAATAAATTTATGGGCATGATTTTACTTATTTGAAATCATGCCTTTTAATTTGCTTTTTATTTTTTATATCAAATAAAAAAACTCCAAAGAAGATTTATAATAATTTATGATATTACAATTTTCATTGCTTTTTCTTTGAATTATTATGTGTCTTTTTTGGAGATATAGTTTTAATAATATGTTTTGTTTAGAATTTACTGATTATTTTTTAACTGCTTTGTTTGATTTAAACCATAATTAAACATTTGAATTGTGAATTTCGTATTAACTGTATCTAATACTAGCAAGTTTTTAATTTTACTTCCTAAATCATCATTAGCATTAAACCAGACAGCACCTTTTATTTGACTGATGAATGCTTCGTTTCTATGATTGTTTAAACAATCGAATAAGTCTTCAACCCACACCGCTTGAGTTTGAGCATTTCTATATAATTTATAGCCTTCTGAATTGCCACCAGCACCACAAGCAAATTCAGAAATAATTGCTGGGTATTTAGTCCATTGAGGACTATTTTTGTTATATAGCCATTTATACATATCATAAAAAGACATTGGGTCTTCACCATTTGCATAATTGTTATATTCATAATATGTTAATCCTAAAATTTGAACATATTTTAATGATGGAAGATAACATAAATCTTCACCCCAAGAGGAAAATGGATAAGTAACTGCTGTAGGATTAAAGATGAATAATACATTATCAACGCCTTCATCTTCAAAGATTTTAGCCATTTTGTTCCACGTTAGTGCGAATATATCAGGATCAAGAAGTGTTACTTGACCACAATAACTAACCCAGTCAGAATTCATTTCATTATTTAATCTAAATAATATTGGTTTTCCATATGTTTTAATATCGCTTGCAAGTTTTTTAAAATAATCATCGTATTTTCCTCTTAAGATATCAAACATTGGTGTATAACCCATTAAACCTTCATTATTTGATGTTGTAAATTGAAGAGTATATTGTAATACAGGTCTATTATTAAAGCCATTACCACCTGCTAATTCTAATGCGACTTCCGTTGGAAATAAAGTAGGATTGCTATATTCTCCTGTGTGAGAATAAGTTGGCATAATATCAAATTTATAATTCATTTGTTCTTCGCTTTCAAAAATAGAAGTTTTTTGAATTATTTTTGTTTTATTGGCTCCATTTTTATACATTGAGTGAAAGAAAAACCCCCAATCAGTGTAGTTTTGTTCCATAAGTTTTTTATAATACTTTTGTGTTTCAATATTTAAATAACTAGGAATTTTTAAATCATATTCTGTGGCTTTTCCAACCATGCCTTTGCAATATGGTTTATTAAATCTATGATAGGATGATACAATGTTTTTAAAATCGACGACCATATTAGTTTTTGATTTCATGACAAGCAATGTAAAGGCTTTTATACTACTAGGTTTTCTAATGATTGCAATGTTATAATATGGCATAGCAATTTGTTCATTATCTTCAATTAAAATTGAAAAAAATTCAACTTCATAACCACTTAAAAATGAAGTGGAGATAGTTGGTTCTTCCACATAAGATAAGCCATTATCAGTCATGTAGTTTTTAAAATTATTATTACCAACAGTGGTACCATCAGCTTTTAAATATCTAACCAACCATTCATCATGATATGTAGCCCAATTATTATATGGATTAGAATTTTCAATAGATATTGTTAATGTGTAATCTTTTGTAGAATATTGTGTACGATAATTAGGACAAGATAAGTTAGGCTTTATAGTAGTAGTTGTTGGTAAAGTTAAAGCATAACCATTTGCAAGCGAGACTAAGCGAGCTTTATTATCACCATAAAACATATAGTATGCATCATCAGTTATAGAAATGCTCTTTGTGATTGTATCACTTAAACTACCATTGAAATATAGTTCACCATATGTTGTATTGCTTGCAGTAAGATTTAAAATCTCATCATAAAATTCACTAACAAACACACTAGAAATTTCATCTTTACTAGTTGAAAGATTAACTACATCTTGATGAAAATGAGGGTTTTCTTCTTCTTCTTGATAATACATTTCCTCATCAAATATTTTTTCCTCATTTGAAGAACTAGAAGAGTTATCATTTGATGAATCATTGCTAGTTAATCCATCAGACGATGAATTATTAACGTTATTATTACAACTACTAACCATAATAGGAATAGCTAACATCAATAAATAGCATAAAAATTTTTTCATAATAGGTTTTTATACCTCCTAAATATATGTTAAAATAATCTTATCATAAATTAATAAAAAAATAAAATTATTATGACAAGGTTGAAACATAATTATAGGGTAAAGCAAGATATGACGAAAAAATTAGTAAATTTATACCAAAAGAATCTAGATAATCAACAAATGGCTGAATTTTATTTTTATTTGCTTGAAAACACAAAAGATATTGCTATGCAATATGATAATTCAATACAATACTTTGATTTTATAATAAATAAATTAGATGTTTTAGATTTTGTAAAATATAATGATGAAAATTATCAAATAAAAGATAATATTAAATGCTTAAATATCCAAGAATACTTAAACGATCCCTATGTTAAAAATATTTGTTTGAAAAATATAAAAAAAGACCAATTTTATTTTAAAGAAGAAACTTTCTTACCATATGAATGTTTTATTTATCAAGATATTATTTTAAAAAATGATCGTGAAATTACGCCTATTGGCTATTTTAAGCAAGCATATAAATATATTGCATTATATGAAAATAAGTCCATTTGGATGTTAATAACGCCTCATGAAATTAACACTATGAAGCAAGCGATTAATGCATCTTTTGGAAATGTTATAACTTTTGGTTTAGGGCTTGGATATTTTGCCTATATGTGTTCTTTAAAAGATAATGTTTCAAGTGTGACTATAATTGAAAAAAACGAGAAGATAATCGAACTATTTAAGCAATATATTTTGCCACAATTTAAGAATTTTAATAAAATTAAAATCATTTGTGCCGATGCATTAGATTATATTAATAAAGACAATCAATTTTATGATTATGCTTTTGTTGATTTATATAAAAGTGTTGATGATGGTTTACCTATTTATCTAAAAATGCTTAAAAAATCTTTGATTTGGTCTAAAACAAAATTTGAATTTTGGATTGAAAAATCTCTTCTTTTAATGCTTAGACGTTGCATGATAACATTTTTATATGAAAAAGATAACAAGATAGATTACATCGTAGAAAATAAAACAATTTATGATGAAATCATTGCAAAAATGGCTGAATACTTTAAAGATAAAAATGATGAAATAAAAGAATTAGAAAAATTAATTAGTTTAACGTATTTAAAAAAGTTAGCTTATCATTTATAAATTTTTAAGGTATTCATACCATCTAAGACAAATGTTTTGTCTTTTTCCTTCATATGATTCATTAAAATTTATATTTCTTTTTTCGTTTTGAATAACTAATGGTCCAATATGTAGATGACTATCATCTATGATTTGACTGCTTGTGAATTTGTCAATAATGTTATCTTTATTTATTATATTAATGCAATCATTTTGATAATATATAATGCTATTTATTTTACAAGGTAGATTAATATCTTTAAATAAAATATTATCGATTAATGAAGGTAGTTTATTATAAAATTCCTCATTAGCTTTTTTTAGCAAATTTAAATGAGTTTTATAATATTCTGATATTAAATATCTATGCTTTCCACTATTATTTAAAGTTCCATCAGCCCAATGAAATAATAATATAATTTTTATGATATCATTATTTATTTTACATTTTTTTAGCAAATCTATAAAATGATATATATTATCGATATAAATTATTTCACAATTCTTAGATAAAGCAATAAGATAAAACTTCTTATTTTCGATTTGAATAAAAACAACTTTTTTTTGGCATGAATATAACTTTTTTATAAAAATTAGGCTGTTATCTGATACATTTGGATACAATTGTTTAAAAACATGTTTATAATCATTTGTTATATCTTTATATAGTTTATTATTGCATTTTTTAATAACATCATTAAGAAAAAATATCGTTTTCATTTTTAAAACCTCAATTATATTATTAAATAAAAAAATGAAAAATCTAAAAAAAACATCTTAATGATGCTTTTTTGTTTGACTTGTAGAAAGTGTTTCAAAATGATTTATTATTTTGACAATAGTTGTATCTAAAAGATTAGGCTTAATAATATATTTATCAGTTTTAGTATTTATAATTAAACATAAATAGCGCCTTGTCTCATCCATTTTATTATAAATACTAACAATATCTTTTAAAAGTATTTCTTGATATTGATATTTTGTAGACATCAAAGCAAAAGGTGATGTAGTATAGGAAATAATCAATTTGTCATTTGTAAATCTAAACATTGTTTTATAATAATTATATGCAGAATTAATAACAAAAAATAAACAAATTAAAAAGACGATAATGAATAAGCCTGCTTTCATTATATCGCATAAAAACAAAACAAATGAAATGATAAAAAGTGTGATAGAAACAATCATTTTAATTAAGTAAGTAGTATTTCTAAATGTTTTCATGATTATTCCCTCCATCAATGATAGATTTTCTTATTATTATTTCTGCGCTATCATAGCTTGCATAAAGAGAATCTTCATTATTATATTTTTTGGCATTACAACCTATTAATTGTAATTCATTATTTAAGATTTTTTTACATAAAACCGCCATGTTTTCTACCATTTTCATATTTAATGGATTATAACGATTTAATCTGCTTGTTTTTTCCTGGCCATAATGACCACCCCATAAGTTCCAAGTTATATTAGCAAAATCATTTTGACAAAAAGATAAAAAACTTTCGATAGAATTTAAATATTCTTTCAATGATGTAGCTTCATTAGTTTGCATCCACACTCCACAACCAGAGCCAAATTGATCGCCTGTAAAAGCATAATGGTTTTCTTTATCAAATAAAATAGTGCTTCCATGAGTGTGTCCTTTAAAAACCTTAGCTAATATCTTTTTATTACCTAAATCAAATATATATTGTTGATCAAAGAAAATACATTTTGAAACATCAAAGTTTTTATCACTCAAATAAAGCAATTCATCTTTAGCCATATAAAAGTTATCAAATTCATCTATATGACCAATATGATCAAAATGAGCATGAGTTAAAACTAAAATCAATTCGTTATTACTTATTTCTCTTATCTTTTCAATTAATGATGAAGAGTTTTTCATTCCAGAATCGATTATTAATGTTTTTTTAGTACCAACAATAACATATACACTACATAATTGCTCATCATTTATTATATATGTGTCGTCATGAATTTTAATTGTTTGAAATGTTTCCATAGATTATTCCTTTAATTATGAATGAACTCAATTTTAGCATTTAATGCAAGTAAATCATCGAAAAATACTTGATTATAATTATAGATACAATCGACATTTTTAATAATTATTGGATGCTTTGATAAAAGTGCTAACATAGTTAAAGCTATAACTACATATGGGTTATTTTGACAATCCACTTGATATTTTTTATCTATCTTTAATGCATGAATCATAATTTCTTTTTCATTAATTGTATATTGCACACCAAATTTATCAAAAATATCTTTCATAATTTGATATTGTAAATAAATTGTAGGCTTTGATAAATCAACTTTATCAATAACGCAATCATTATTATTTATTAATGCAAGAACCATTAATAAAGGAAGCGAATTTTCCACTTGTAAAGAAACTCTTTGAAAACACAATTCTTTTTTCCTAATTCTCTTTCTTGAAAAATAAATAACATTTTTTTTAAAGAAATCTAATAGCTTATCATATTCATCTTTAATATTGTTTTGATAATTACTTATTTTATTAGATTTTTTATTGCTATTTTTTTGTGACAATAAGGATAAATTACAAAGCATTAAGATGCTTGTTTCAGTTTTAATTTTGCAATGTTTATATTGTTGATAGCCAAAAATTTCATATTGCATAGATGCAGGATGCTTAATATCAACATGAAATTTCTTTAAAACTTTTAAGATTAAATTGTATGTTGCTTCACTTCTAATTGGAGCTCTAAGTTTGATTATGCTGTTGTTATTAGTTAATGGGAGGGCAATTAGTAAACCAGCAACAAGAGAAATATCAATATCTCCATCGATTTCACATTCGATTGGTATCAATTCTTTTTCAAAGCGAATCATTTTATTTTCAAGATAAACTGATAAATTAAATTTTTCATATAGTTCTTTATTTTCTAAAATGGATTGTAAAACTTCATCACTTGCTTTTATTCCAAATGGTTGAGGTATTAAACTTAATAATGGAATCATGAGTTTTGCTGTTATATCACTATTTTCACAATCGAATAAACTAGTGTTGTATTTAATTGTATTATTGACGCCATTAACAATTATTTTATCGTTAACAATTTTAATATTTGCCCCAATATTACGACACCATTTTATTGTAGTATCGATGCTTTTACTTTTTGTGGTATTAGTAATAGTCGTTATTCCCTCAGCTAATGAGGCACAAATAATTGATAGATGCAAACAAAAAAAATCTGCGTATGTTGGAATATCATTATTAAATTGCTCTAAAGGATAGATTTTTGCTTTCATTTTTTCTTACCTCTTAATTTAATATTATACTATATTTGTAGATAAGTCACGAAATTTAATGCAAAAAATTGTATTAAACTAGTGAAAAACTTGTTTAAAAAGTAAAATAATTATATAATCAAAAAGAATAGGTAAATATATATATTTACAGGAGGTTATATGCTTCAAATTAGAAATATCACTAAAACATATAAAAATGGTGTTAATACAATTACCGCTTTAAATGATTTTAGTGTTGACTTTCCTGATAAAGGTCTTGTTTTTATCCTTGGTAGAAGTGGCGCTGGTAAATCAACATTATTAAACATTTTAGGTGGTCTTGATAAGATGGATTGCGGTGAAATAATAATTAACAATCGCTCAACAAAAGATTTTTCATCGCATGATTTTGACGCTTATCGAAATTATCATGTTGGCTTTATTTTTCAAGAATTTAATTTGCTTGAAGATGTAACGGTAAAAGAAAATATTGCCATATCATTAAAAGTTCAATCAAAAGGCCTTGATGAAACGAGCATTGATGAAGTTTTAAAAATGGTTAATCTTGAAGGATTAGGCTATCGCTCACCAAAAGAACTATCTGGAGGGCAAAAGCAAAGAATAGCTATTGCTCGTGCACTTATTAAAAATCCAAATATCATTTTAGCAGATGAGCCAACAGGAGCACTTGATTCTAAAACGGGATATGAATTGATGAGTTCTTTAAAAACATTGTCTAAAGACAAATTGGTAATTGTTGCCACACATGATAGTGAAATGGCACATTATTTTGGCGATGAAATTATCATGATAAATGATGGAGTTTTATGTGATCATTTGCTAACTTCACCTTCATATAAAGTTGATGAAAATGAAAAAATCAGCGACAATATTATAAAGATTTCTAGTGGCAGTGAAATTGTTAACAAAGAAATGATAAATCAATTATTGAAAAAAGATGAAACGAATTATGTATGTTTGCTTTCTTCTCCTGAACTTGTTAGTTTATCATATCCTGAAGTATATGATGATATTTTTAAAAAGGATGATTTATCAAAAAAATTTATTTCTTGTGGTAATAAATTACAAGAAATAAAAAAGGAAAAAGATACGAGACATAAAAAACAAAAAGCTGCTATTTCATTTAAAGATTGTTTAAAAATGGCACTTAATCAATTTTCGTTAAATAAAGGCAAAATATCTTTTTTACTTGTTTTTACACTTATTGCTTTTTCTTTATTAGGATTTTCTTCTTTGTTTTTTACAATTAATGATGCATCTATTATTGCTAATACATTAAATTATAATGAAAGCAAACTAGCTATTATTGAAAAAAGTAATAATGGCGCAATAGAATATTTTGATAAGCAATCGATAGAAACATTAAAGAATATTGATGATAATCATCAATATCAATTGAGTAGAAGTATCAATATTCCATATACATCAAGTATTAGTTTTGAAGGTTCTCCATTTGAAATGAGATATTTTAGAGGAATAGTTGAATGTGAAGGAATCGATAATTTAAATTTATCGTTGATTTGTGGAAAAGATAAGTTTGATAATAATTCTTTAGAAAACAAAGAGATTATCATCTCAGATTATGCCGCTTTTGAACTTAGAAGAACAGGCTATCTTGGAAAAGATAACTTAGGAAATTATGGAATAGTTCGTCCGCGCTCATTGCAAGAACAGATTGATTCTTATATATTGATTAATGAAATAGAATATAAAATAGTTGGTATTTTTAAAACGAACTATGAAGATTTTTTACCATTATTATTATCTGAAACATATAATAATGAGCAATCATCACAATCTTCATCTTTAAATGCTTTAAAGTCTTATTATTATGCTAAAATATTCGCTCCAAGTGGCTTTTATGCTAAATTTTTAACTGAACAGTCATCATATTATACTAAGCCATTATTTCAAATAACTATGAATAAAATTCCTTTATATTCATATGACGTTGAAGAAAACGAAGTATCTGAATCGTTTACATATATAGATCTTGAAAGTTCAATGATGGAATCATTTACAAGTTTTTCTCAATATAAAAATAATATCGATAAAAATAGTGGTGTTATATGGGGAAACATTCCAGAAAAATTAAATGGTAATGAAGTGATTATCTCATATGATTTTCTACGTTTTAATGGATTAAATTATCAAGAACTTATCGATATGGCTATTGAAAGCATTAATCAAAACACTATTATTAATAAAATGGTTAGTTCATCTCAAGTTGATTCAACTATATATAATAGTGCTATAAAAGTTGTGGCAGTTACAAATTTTTTACAAGAAGATGGACCATGTGTTCTTTTTTCCGATGAATTAACTGATAAGTTAAATAATACAACTTACAACTATAATCAGATATTATTCACTTTATCTAAAAGTACAAAAAGCAATGCAAAGATGATTCAAAAACTATTTGATAATGGATATCGTGTTTTAAATATCGATGGAAATGTGCCAACAAGTAATTTGGATATAAAATCAATTCAATCCATTTCCTTAATTGCTTCAGGTGTCATTTTCTTGTTTGCTATATTATTTATGATCAATTATGTTTCATCGACAGTTAAGAAACGAAAAAAAGAAATCGGAATTTTAAGAGCAACAGGCGCTAGAGGAAAAGATATAATATCAATTTTTGTTGTAGAAGAAGGTATTTTAGCTTTATTTGTTTCTTTACTATCAATCATAATTATCTTTTTAGCTGTATCGATTGTAAATCAATCTTTGGGCAATGTTGACATAGGATTAAATATTATTACTATTCGTTTTATTCATGTAATATTGTATATTGCTATCGTATCTTTATTTTTCATTGTAACAACAATTTTACCTGTTATTTCTGTTGCTAAAATGAAACCGATTGATGCGATAAGAAATAATTAAAGCAAGGAAGGTGACTTCAATGTTAGAGTTAAAAAACATTTATAAAACTTATTCATCAAAAAATGGCGTTACTCATCGTGCTTTAGAAAATGTCTCATTGAAATTTAATGAAAAAGGACTTGTTTTTATTTTAGGTAAATCAGGTTCTGGTAAATCAACTCTTTTAAACCTTATTGCTGGTATTGATAGTTTTGATAGAGGAGATATTATTTTCGATGGCAAAAGTTTTTTAAGTTTTAAGGATAAAGATTATGATTATTATCGTAATTCTTGTGTTGGTTTTGTTTTTCAAGATTTTTATTTAATCGATAATTTGTCGGTATATGATAATGTATCGCTAGCACTTGATTTACAATCGAGAAAAGACGAAAACTTGGTGCAACCTCTTCTTGAAAAAATGGAAATATCTTCAATAAGAAATCGCAATATAAATGAACTTACAGGGGGACAAAAACAAAGAGTATCTATCGCAAGAGCATTAATTAAAGATCCTAAGATAATTTTAGCTGATGAGCCTACAGGTTCATTAGATAGTGAAACAAGCGATGCTATAATAAAAATATTACAAGAATTATCAAAAAGCCGTCTAGTTATTATCGTTACGCATAATAAAGAATTAGCATATGAATATGGTGATCGTATCATTGAAATTCGCGATGGTTTTGTCTTGAAAGATTTATTAAAAAAAGATGAAAATGACACGATTAAAGACAAAGTTTCCATGGTGTCTTCAAACTTATTAATCGTTCCTAAAGGACACGAAGTAGATGATGAAAATATTGAAAGTCTAAATGCTAGTATATCATCAAAAAGACAAGATTATTATTTATTAATCGAACAAAATAAAAAAAGAGCAATGTCTTTATTCCCTAATGTTAAAGAAGTCATTGATGATGACAATAAACAAGGAGCATTTAAACCATTTTACTATGTGGATGATAAAACCAAGAAAAATGATGAAATTGTGACTTCTAAGCTACCTTTTATCAAAGCATTAAAATTTTCTCTTTCTAATTTAAAAAGGAAAAAGTTTAGAATGACTTTGACGATTTTGCTTGCAATATTATCTGTTATTATTACTGGATGTGCCTTTAATTTTACTAATTATTCGCAATCTAGTGCTATTTCGGCAACATTAAAAGAAGACAATGGATCTTTTATTAAAGTTTCTTCAAGTTTTGCTGTATCAAGTGATAATTATGCTTTAGCTAATAGTGATATAGAGTATCTACAATCATTAGGAAACGATTTGGCATATGCATATAATCAAGATTTTACATTTACAACTAGCAATACTGATATTGATAATCAATTGAAAAACGATCGTTTATTTGCTAATAGAGCATTATATGGAATGCTAGTATGCGATGATATTGAAAAATATGGCTATGGTGATAGTAAGTTTAAAATCATTTATGAAAAAGAAAATATTACTGAGCAAGACTATGAAGAAGGAATATATATTTCATCAGTTATTGGACAAGTTATTGTAAATTATATTCAAGATTATGGTACGAATGCAAATAAAAGCGATGTTAGTAAACTTGAAGACTTGATTGGATATAAATTTAAGGTAAAAACGCCTGTGCATGCTTTATTTTCATTTCCAATTATAGGTATATATGGTTATGATGATCAAGATATGTATCAAAAATACGCCACATTATACAACTCCTTAGATGCTACTTTATATCGAGAATATGAGGAATTATCAAAAAGTATTTTCTCAAGGTTACTTGTAAAACCAGCTATTATGGAAAAATACAAGGATACTTATCATTACTTTAAAACCACTTCGATAACTTCAGATTCGATGAATTTTCAAGTGGCCTCTTCTCATGTATATTCGCTTTCAAAATTCGATTATACAAATAAGACAGCTAAGTATTATTATGTTGATGAAAAAATGGAAGAAAAAACATTTGAAGAAAACATAGCTTCATTAAAACCAAATCAAGTATTTGTTGGTAGAACATTTTTTAATAACCTTGTGAAAATAAATACCTTCGATACAACTACATTTAGACAACTTGCTAAAGAATATAATGCATTACATAGAATATTAAATATTCAAAATGCTAGGGGCAATAACGGGGAAGTTTACCAGTCGATAAAAGATCTTGAAATTGTTGGCGTAATATACAACAATGTTGAAGATACAACAAGAAAAAGCGTTTATGTAACCGATGAAGTTTTCGATATTTTATCGAATAATTATTATCGAATAAATCAAGTTTTACTAAGAACAGATAAAAATGAAAACTACGTTTTATTAGTGAATGATATATATGATCATAATCTTATGATTGCAAATTATTTTGTCAAACATTATATCGATTTTGTTTCACTTATAAATAAATATTCCACAGTGATTAATATCGTTACAGTTATATGGCTTGTGATTGTTGCATTGCTATTTTATTCTTTTATTTCATCTTCAATAAAAGATAATAAGAAACAAATTGGCATATTAAAGGCATTAGGAGCAAGCATTAAAGATATTTATAAAATATATATGTTAGAAACCCTTTTAATAGCTGTGTTTGCAACCTTATTTGGCGTTAGTTCTTATTATTTTATAGGCTTATTAGTTAATAAGTTAATAACTTCAGCATTCTTTACTTTCTATTTTGCAATATTCAATTTTAATTTATTGATTGCGATGCTAATAGTGTTTGCAACCTTTGCTATTTTTGCCTTATCATTAATCATTTCATTGTCAAATGTAAAGGGTATTAAACCTATTGATGTAATCAATAGTTAATAATAATTGTCATAATTTTTAAAGCACCGAATGGTGCTTTTTTAATTGCATAAATAATTATTATTTTTTTATTGCATTTATTGTTAAGTAAGCATATAATTTATTTCATGAAAAAAGTTTTGTAAAAGTAAACTTATAGTTTATTTTTGCTAAACAATCAGGAGGAAATAATCGATGAATATTGGAAGCAAAATAAAAAGTCTTCGAACCATGAGCGGGCTAACACAAAGCGAGTTAGCCAATAGATGTGATTTAACAAAAGGTTTTATTTCGCAACTTGAAAATAATAACAATGAACCATCAATATCAACTTTACAAGATATTCTTACTGCACTAGGTACGACTTTAAAAGATTTTTTTGATGAAAATGAAGATGAACAAATTGTTTTTACTAAAAATGATTATTTTTCAACTAAAAATGAAGATCATGAGATCACATGGCTTGTTCCAAATTCACAAAAAAATGAAATGGAGCCTATTTTAGTTACATTATATCCTGGATGTGTAACTACAAAAGATATGCCTCATGAAGGCCAAGAATTTGGTTTTGTATTAAAAGGTAAGATTGTGGTTGTTGTAGCAAATAAATCGTATAAAGTGAAAGCTGGAGAAACTTTTTATTATGATACAAATAAAGTGCATTATATTAAAAATGTTTCCAATGATATTTCTAAAATAATATGGGTATCATGTCCACCTAATTTTTAATAAGGGAGAAATTTATGGCACAAAAAAGTATTGAAATTATTAATGTTAGTAAGTCATATGGCAATAATGTTGTCATTGAAAATTTAAATTTATATGTAAATAAGGGTGAATTTGTAACAATTTTGGGTCCTTCTGGTTGTGGTAAATCAACTACACTTAGAATGGTTGCTGGCTTTGAAATTCCAACTTCAGGAACTATATTATTAAATGGTAAAGATATTACTAAATTACCACCTCACAAAAGACCTATTAATACTGTTTTTCAACGCTATGCACTATTTCCTCATTTAGATGTTTATGATAATGTTGCTTTCGGACTTAAATTAAAAAAAGTTCCAAATGAAAAAAGAAGTGGAAAACTTAGAAATCTAACACCTGAAGAAATAGATGAAAAAGTTATGAAGGCACTAAAAATTGTCGATTTGGAGGATTTTGAAAATCGTGATATTGCCACTCTTTCTGGTGGTCAACAACAACGTGTAGCAATCGCACGTGCTATCGTTATGGAACCTGAAATTCTTCTTTTAGATGAACCTTTAGGAGCTTTAGATTTAAAAATGAGAAAAGATATGCAAATCGAGCTTAAAGAAATGCATAAAAAACTTGGGATCACATTTATTTATGTAACTCATGATCAAGAAGAAGCTTTGACAATGTCTGACACAATCGTTGTTATGAACGATGGTGTTATTCAACAAATCGGTCGTCCAAATCAAATATATGATGAACCAGCAAATGCCTTTGTTGCCGATTTTATTGGAGAATCAAACATTTATACTGGTACTGTAATGGGAAGCAAACGTGTTCGTTTTTTAAACACTACTTTTACTTGCGTTGATGAGTTCCCTGTAAATGAAAAAGTTGATGTTGTTGTACGTCCTGAAGATATCGATATTTTGCCTAAAGATAATGGTTTATTAAACGCTAAGATTGAAAGTCGAATCTTTAAAGGCATACATTATCAATATATATTAAAAAAAGGTAAAGCAGAAATTGAAGTTCAATCAACTGACAAATTTAATGTTGGTGAAGAAGTAGGTATTAGCATCGATCCTGATTTAATTCATATTATGAAAAAAGAAGTTACAACAAATGTATTTGAAGGCTATATTGATAAAAACAACCAAGTATGCTTTGGTGATGGAACATTTATGTGTGATGTAACACAATTATATGAAGGATCACATCTTGATGAAAATGGTTATTTGATTACATCTGATGGAAGACAAATTGATTTAACAGATGTTGATGTTGTTGTTAATGTGGGATTTAATGATATAACATTAACAGATAATGAAGAAGATGGTATGGTTTATGGGGAAGTTATTTCATCTATTTATAAAGGAGATCACTATCAAGTTATCATCCGTACATTTGACAATGAGGAAGATTATATTTTAGACACTGAATATACATATAACATTAATGATCGTGTTGGTGTAATTATTAATTCAGATAAGATTAAAATGAAACTTAAGGTATCAAATAATGCTAAATAGAAAACATTTATCTATTCCCTATGCTTTATTCTTATTGTCATTTGTTGTAACTCCATTAGTATTAATTATCGTGTATTCCATTACAACACCTGATTGGAATTTGACAATTAATAACTACAAAACTGTATTTACTTCAGATAATGTTAACACTTTATTCACAAGTTTATTTATCGCTATTATCACGACAATTGTGTGTTTATTAATAGGATATCCTCTTGCTTATTTACTTGCTGATAGACAAGTCAATAAATCAAAAGTATTTGTATATTTCTTTGTTATGCCAATGTGGATTAACTTCGTGTTAAGAAGCAATGCCACAAAGGAATTGTTGGACTTATTTAATATCAATGCTTCAAATACTACTGGAATGTATATTTGTGTATTTATTGCAATGGTGTACGATTATTTGCCATTTGTAATATTACCATTATATTCAACTATGTTAAAACTTGATAAAACAGTTATTGAAGCTGCAAGAGATTTAGGAGCAAAACCATCTACGGTATTTGTAAAAACTATTATTCCTTTAACAATGCCTGGTATTATTAGCGCTTCGACAATGGTCTTTATGCCTACGATGTGTTCTTATGTTATTACCGATGTATTTTCTAATCAAAAATTACAAATTATGGGTAATTTAATCAACCAATATTTCAATGCTGCACAGTGGAATTATGGTTCTGCTGCTTCAATTGTTTTACTTGTAATTTTATTTATTATTATGCGAGTTACAAGTAATCACAAGGAAGTTGATGAAAGTGTAGGTGGACGAGTATGGTAAAAAAGATCCTTGGCAAATTTTATATTTATTTTATTTTACTACTAATGTATTTACCTATTTTAGTATTAATATTTTTCTCTTTTCAAGAGATAGTAACTATTCGTTTTGATGCGATTAGTACACCAAGTTTTAAATTATATGTTGACTTATTTGATTTTTCATTGAGACAAACTAATGAAATATGGATAGCAGTATTGCACACTATTGAAATTGCTTTAGCTGCAGCTGGCGTATCAACTATCATTGGAACACTTGGAGCAATAGGAATATTTTATTCAAGAAAAAGAGTTCGTAACGTTTTAAATTCAATTTCAAATATTTCTATCGTTAATGCTGAAATTGTCACAGCATTATCTCTTAGAATTTTATATTCATTTTTAGATGTTAAACTTAGTTTTTTCACATTACTTATTGGCCATGTCGTATTGACAATTCCATTTGTAGTATTAAATGTTATGCCAAAACTTCAACAAATGGATGCAAATGAATACGAAGCTGCATTAGATTTAGGGGCAACTCCTACAAAAGCATTATATAAGGTCGTTTTACCAGAAATCTTTCCAGGAATTATCTCAGGATTTCTTCTATCAGTTACATTATCTTTAGATGATTATATAATTACAGCATATACTTCTGATACAACTTTTGACACATTATCAACTTACGTTTATAAATCGATGGTTAAAAAGTCCGTTCCACTTCAATTTAGATCGCTTACGACTATTATTTTCGTTTCAATCTTAATTGGTGTTGTTATCTATAGTATTGTACATAAAAGAAAAGACAAAAAAGAAAGATTTAAATTAGAAAATAGTCGCTAGGAGGTTAATGATAAATGAACAAAAAAATATTATCGCTTGGAGCAATATTTGCTATTTGCTTTGGTTTAGCTGGTTGTAATGACACAAATGATGAAAATGATTTTGATTCAAGTGTCATTACATTAAATGTCTATAATTGTGCTGATTATATTTGTGAAACAGATGAGGCTGAAGGCACTGTTGGTGTTATGGAACAATTTGAAGAATATTGTAAGAATACTCTTCATAAAAATGTTAAAATCAAATATTCAACATATGAAACTAATGAAGATTTATTCAATCAATTAAAAGCTGGTGGTGTGCAATATGATTTAGTATGTCCATCTGAATATATGATTGAAAAGATGATTCAAAATGATATGCTTGAACCATTAACAAAAGATATAGATAATTATTTATCTTATGGATCACCTTATATCATTGATACTTTCAACAACTTAAAGACAACGATAAAATCAACGTCACAAGTTGTATCATTTGGTGAATATGCCGTTCCTTATATGTGGGGAACGATGGGCTTTATGTATAATCCTGAAAATATCCCATTAGAAGACGTATCATCTTGGGATATCATTTGGGATGAAAAATATAAAAATGAAGTTTCATTAAAAGATAGTATTCGTGACACTTATGTAACAGCGACATTGCACATTTATAAAGAAGAATTAGAATTAGCTCGCGATGTATTAAATGATGAACAATACAATAAGCGTGTTACAGAAATAATGAATCGTTGTGATGATTTAACTATTTCCTTAGTTGAAACAGCTTTAAAGAAAGCAAAAGAAAACATCTATGAATTTGAAGTTGATACAGGAAAAGAAAATATTATTAATGGCAAATATAATGTAAATCTATGTTGGTCTGGAGATGCAGTATATTCTCTTGATTTAGCAGAGGAAGAAGACTTTATATTAAATTATAAAGTACCTGAAGAAGGTTCAAATGTTTGGTTTGATGGTTGGGTTATGCCAAAAGGTGCCAATGTTGAATTAAGCCAAGAATTAATGAATTTCTTATGTGATCCTTCTATTGCTTCACAAAACATGGAATATGTTGGTTATACTAGTGCTATTGCTGGTCAAGATATGTGGGATTTAGTAAATGAATGGTATGATGATGAAGAAGGGACAATTGAATATGATTTATCATACTTTTTTGCAAATACTGGTATTGTTGATGAATTAGGAAATGAAGTTAGTGAATTTATCATTCATACTTCAGAAGAAAACAGACAACTTTATGCCCAATATCCAGATGAAAAAACAATACTAAGATGTGCTGTAATGAAAGATTTTGCAGGACAAAATGATAAAGTTTCTGAAATGTGGATACGTGTGAAAGGTAATTCAGTGTCTTGGATTATATATGCATTTTTAGCTGTAGTTGTAGTTGCTTTAGTATTATATGAAGTTAAAAATGCCCAAAGCAAACGTGCTCGTAAAAGACGTAGTAAAAAATAATAAAACAATAAACTGAGTTTGTTATATTATTAACAAATTCAGTTTTTATTATATATTATTAGTTATTATGCAGTTTAATAAAT
The DNA here is from genome assembly GCA_022767485.1 of Erysipelotrichaceae bacterium. Taxonomy (GTDB): domain Bacteria; phylum Bacillota_I; class Bacilli_A; order RFN20; family CAG-631; genus CAKPXW01. The sequence continues at coordinate 10,156 of JALEMY010000063.1, read as the reverse complement.
AAAACATTTTTTCATTCACTTTACATATTTTAAAAAAGCAACATTTCCTATGGACGTTTTAGTGTAAGTGTGCTACTATAAATTTAGATATATAACCTGACTTTCGACAAAACAAATAAAAATCTAGTGTTAAATCTTTAGATTGAGGAGTTTTTCAACATCTTTAGGTTTGAAAACATAATTATTGATATTCAAATTTAACGCATTAGTAAGAGGTAGAATACGATCTTTAGAAGAAAGGTTAGTAATTCTATCTTTTTCTTTTAATACTATGAAGGACCTAATAAAATCAATGATTTGATTTGCATGGATTTTATCTTTAAATTTTTTAATTTGAAGAATTCTTAATAAGAAAACAGATAAGTAGCAAATCAGGAAATGACCATAAATAGTATTTTGCTTGTGACAATAAACAGGTCTAGCATCAAGTTCTGATTTTAGGATTCTAAAAGTTTCTTCAATTCTCCATAAGCGATGGTAGACACGATAAATATCTAATGGCTTCATTTTTAACTCAGAAGAGATAATTAAGTTATAGCCACATAAAGATAAATCTTTTTCTATTTTTTCAGTGTTTAAAGAAGCAACGACAATTGTTTCATCATCAACTTCACCATTAGAATCAACAGGAGTAAAGGTGACATATTTAGAAGCATCACCATATTCTTTTCTTTTAGCTTGAGAAGAAGAAAGGTATTGGATTTTATCAACTTGTTTAAGTATTTCGGCTTTTTGTTTTCTAGCTAAAGATGGGTTAAAAGAAGCAACTCTAATTTGTTCAACTGTGAATTTAGAATTATCAAGCTTATAAGTGAATTTGTCGATACATTTTTTATATTTAAATTCAACGTTTCCTAAGTCATCTTTTACTTCAATGTAACCATTATCTAATAAAACCCAGTTTTGTTCTTTTTCTTCAAGCTTTTTAACTGATTGAGAATAGATATAACCATCTCCATTTTTTAAAGCTTCATAAATGTTTCTAGCACAGTTCAACCCCTTATCTGCAACTTGAATGGTTTTACCATTCATATGATATCTATCCTTCATTTCATTAATACATTGCCTCATAATAGGCTTTTCTGATTCATTACCAGGATATAGTTTCATAGTTAAAGGGATTTGCTCTTCGTCAAGCAATAAACCCATTCCAATAATAGGATCCTTTCTATTTTCTTTTGAAGGGCCTTTTCTTCTGAAATCATCTTCAGTATCAATCTCAAAATAATAGTTAGTACAGTCAAAATATACATTACCAGTTTTACGAATGAATTTTTCGTTATAGAATTCATTGAACACTTCAAGAATTCGAGAGTAATTATCACCAATAAAATCTAACTTATCATAGATTTGATCTTTAGAAATGTTATATGGTTCAAATAAAGTAGGTAATACTTCTTCATATGTCTTAATCTTTGAACAAGGATTAATGATTCTAGCAGATACCATATTTAATAAGTAATCATGAGTAGAAATCTTTTGATTTTCGATTTTATCTAGTAAATCGAGATGAAATTTAACACCTAATTTATTAAAAATACCTTTAATGAGAAAATAACCTAAATTTTTAATTGGAGATTTATCGATCTTTTTAATAGATAGTTCTTCTTTTTCTTTTTTAACTTTCTTATTCATCTTATCAACTTCAGCTTTATAAAAAGAAATAGGGTCATCAATACCAGAAGCAATAAGATCATTAAGATAACCTAAAGCTTTATAAGATTTGTGAACAGAATGCTTTTTTTCTTTATCATGAAATGAATCGTAAATTTGTAAATAATCACCTTTTTTTAAATGAGAAACCTTTAGAAAGTAAGCCATAGAAACATCTCCTTATGTATAACATTAGATAACACTAGAATTATAACATAGTAAATAAAATAAAAAAAGAGTTTAATTGAAAAATTAATATTATTCATAATATTAAAATCAAAAACTCTTAAAATTGTGTCGAAAAATTTATAGTGTTATTGTCGAAAAACGGGTTTTTTCATTCACTTTACATATTTTAAAAAAGCAACATTTCCTATGGACGTTTTAGTGTAAGTGTGCTACTATAAATTTAGATATATAATTTCTTCTTTATATTTGAATATGATAATAAGTTTTATAAAATGATATTTTGATATTTTTAATACGATAGCAATATCAAAAAGATGTTTATGATTTGCTATTATCAAGGATGTTATTTGAAATAATTACTGAGGTCGTATTTGTGGTGTTTGTAATTTCTTTTCAAAAAACTATTTTACATTTTTACAATAATTATATGATAGAGGGATATGTGAACATAAAAAATTAGTATTATTATTAATAAAATAAAGTAAACGATTAGCATGTTTTTAAAACACTAATTGAATTTGCGATATAATTATTTCTAATGTCATATAATAATAGGACAATGTTAATATAGTCAATGAAAATAGATAACGCTTTTACTGTTTGATATAAAAATCTTCTAAAACGATAATGGAGCAAAAAAATGCAATGTATATAGTTTCGTTTTTAAGAAAGTTTAATTGATTCATTATTGATAAAAATATATTTGCTATTTTCTACTAAATAAACTACACATTATTCTTTTGAAAAAACAAAAAAATTATTTAATAGATTACGGATTATTATACCTTAAGTTTGTATTACTGAATTATTCTTATAATTATATTGTAAATTATGGTTGAAAAAAATTATAAAATAACGAAAAATATTATGCTTTGAAAAAAATATGATTATATTATGCGTTAGCATATATGATAGCTCACTGCACAGAAATATATAAATGAGGGAAAAAAATGCATGAATACATCACACCTGATATGAAAATTTATGAGGGTAATTTAATTAAAGAGTATGAGGCATTTGCTTCATCAGGTGAATCAACTACTTGTACTACTTATGGAAAAGTTGAATGTACTACATTAGCAACAGGATGCACTGCCAATTCATCTGGCTGTGGGAATGCATCTTACTGTACTACTAAATCATCTTAATTAGAATTCCGTGCAGTGAGTTTTTTAAAGGAGTAATCTTATTGCACAAATAAAACGTCAAGCGTTATCTAACTGATCAACCCTATAAAATGAAAACTGTGGTTGGAGTCTCCTTTGAACAGTCATTAAAGCTGTAAACATATAGAGACAAATCCACAGTGTCATAATTATTATAGTGTTACGTCGAATACTGCAACAATGTTCTCAAAGAAAGGAAAAGTATATATCAGAGATTGGATATATACTAATATAAGAAAACATATGGAAATGATACAATATAATGAAGATTATGTATTTTTACTAAAATACGAATGTTTTGTTAAAGGCAAAATCGAGAAAATTAAAATAAATAATATCGAAAATTTTTTATTTTGGGATAACAAAAATGTAAAATATAAAGATGTTAGTGAGTTCATTAATAAAAACTATGATATTGAAAAAATTAACTTTGATAATATTTTTACTAATAGATGTGGCATTTGCTTAACTGATCTATGTCAGTTAAGATGTAATTACTGTGCATTTTCATCTTGTGATAGTGGAGATACAATAGATATTAATAATATTCGTTCGTATGTTTTATATTTTTTTAAAAAAATAAAAATATTTAATATGGTAAACAAAACGAATAAAGGGGTTCAGTTTTACTTTGCAGGCGGAGGAGAACCAACATATAAATGGGATATTTTTCAACAGACGATATGTTTCATTAGAAATTGTGAAAAAAAATATAAAATAAAAGCTACTATTGGATTGACAACCAATGGAATTTTAAACGAATCTCAAAGAAAATTTATTATTGATAGTGTTGATTATGTATTAATTTCATTTGACGGAACAAATTTTTTTCAAAACAAAAACAGAAAAACATTTATGGGTAAAGGTTCTTTTGATATTGTGGATAAAACACTATGCTTTTTTGACAAATATAATTTTAATTATGAGATAAGATCGACTATTTGGTTGGATGACTTTGTAAATATCAAAGACATGTATCTATTTATAAATGAACGGTATAAAAACTACATATCATGGTCATTTGGTTGTGTTATGCCTAGAGGCAGAGCTACTAAAAGTCATTTAGTCAATAAAAATATAGATATATCAAAAATATATTTAGATTTACAGGAATATGTAATGAAAAATAATTTAAAGACGAATTTTAGTTTTATGAAATTCAAATCATATAAAGTGGATTATATTTGTGGCACCAGCTATGGATTGCATCCTTGGCTACTTCCTTCTGGAAAAATTATTACTTGTTTAGATGGAGGTGATAAATCGCCAGTGATAGGGAAAGTATCAAATGGAAGAATTGATTTTGTTGAATATAATGATTATATTGCTAATGTATATTTAAAAAAAAGACGTGATTGTATTAAGTGTTTTGCATTTAGCCATTGTGGATCAGGATGTCCGTTAAACAACTTGGATGATGAATCTATTAAGAATGAAAAATATGAATGTGAAATGATAAAAAAATATTGGAGAATGGTATATGATAAACTTTTAGAAAATCATAGTTTTATAAATTTTGAGCTAGAAAGAAAAGAAATCGAGGAAACAGAATTGTTGTTCGTAAAAGAAAGGAAATAATATGGAATTAATTATTTCAGATAAAATTAGTATTATTGTAAAATTAAATGATGAAGTGTCTTTTGAAGAAATGGATAATGAAGGTTTTTTCTACAATGAAAAAAATGAGAAGTTAATCGTTGCAAATATAACAGCATTGCACATATATAATTTTATAATGAATAACATTAAAAAAGTATAGAAAAAGTATATTTTTCATCATTGTTTTATTCTATTAAACAGAAATTTCATATTAATATAAAAGATAATGAGTTGTTATACGATATCATTAAGACAATGAATGATTTAGATAAGCATGAAATAATAATAATAGAAAACAATGGTTAAGAAATATTATAAAAAATTTGGAGTTATTTTAGTTCAAATTATTATTGATTTTACATGTAGTGAGGAAAATGATTATTTTAATTTTATATTCAAAAAATGGATTGATTGTGATGTTCAATCATTAAAAAAATATATAATTAGAATTTCAAATTATGACAATAAAGCTGATATAATAGTAAATACATTTTGTTCTAACTGGAAGTTTGAATTATTAAACAGTATTGAAAATTATATTTGTGTAGCAATTGCTGATTTGTCAATACATGGATCCGCGCTAGTTTTTGATAATAAAATGTATTGGTTAGTTGGGAAGAGAAAATCTGGTAAAAGTACATTAGCATATAATATTATTGAAAGGTTTTTTACTCGTTTTATTGATGACGATTGTATTATATTGATAAATAATAAAACTTATGGGTTGGGATTACCATCAAAGTCTAGAACTATGATTAAAAACAAAGATTATATTGCAGTTGATGAATATGGATATAAAAGATATTTGTATTTTAATGAAAATATTATTGATGAAATAGATTTATATCCATTAATAATTTTTATATGTTATAGTAAAGACAATAATAGTGTTTTAAAGTGTAATAAAAAAGAAGTGTTTGAACAATTATTATGTAACTGTAAATATTCAAGTAATAAAAAAAAGAAGTTCAGTTATTTGATTAATATAGCTACAAATTCAATAGCTTATAGTATTAATTATTCATGCTTTGATAACTTTTTAAAAATATATAATAAGTACATTAAAGAGGGTAACTTATGAAGAAAACAAAAAGTATTATTAATAATTATTTTTTCTTATTAAACACATTTTTTAAACAAGATAAAGTGTTTTTTGTTTTTGTTACGATATCATGCTTTCTAAATCCAATAAACACTTTAGTAGATATATATTTGCTTCAATTTGTTATTGATTCTATTACTTATAATAAAAGTATTAGTTATATATTAATAGGCTTATTAATATTCCTTGGTATAAAGTTTCTTGTATGTTTATTTTGTGAATTAATTGAAGTAAACATCGGTGAAAAAAGAATGAAAATTGTAAGAGGGAAACTATCTAAATCAATAATTAAGAAAGTAACTATGACAGACACAAGTCATTTTGATGATAGAGACTTTTATGATAATTATTCCTTTACTGTTGATCAATTTGTTAATCAGTCACATCGTGCTGCCAGATTATTTTGGAGTACTTTTTCAAGTATAATTACGATTGTTACATTATTATCTATCATAACTGTTATCAACCCTATTATTATACTAATTTCGATTATTAATGTATTTATAAATGTTGCATTAAGTAGAAAGAATAGTAAAATGTATTTTGAAATGGATGAAAAAAGTATTTTCGTTAATCGAAGGCAGTCGTATATAAACCGTCTTTTTTATTTAAAAGAGTATATATTTCCTATAAAAACTAATAATAGTAGTAATATATTATTAAAGCATTTTGATAATAATGTGAACGATTTAGTTAATATAGCTAATGATTATAGAAATAAATTAGCTCTAAATGGAATTCTTATTTCGTCAAATGGGCTTTTATTTGTAGGAATCATTTTACTTTTATTATCTAATGGAGTAATAGCTGGTTATTATACTGTTGGCACGTTAGCATCATTATTTTATGCTTCTAACAATTTTAAAAACAATCTTCAATCTTTTGTTAATGAGATTCCAAATTTTGCTCAAATTAGCATGTATGGAAAAAAAATTAAAAGTTTCTTTGATACAAAATCTAATATTGAAAGTATGCCTCATGAAGAATCACATGAATTATGTAAGCCATACGACATAAAACTTAATAATATAAGTTTTTCTTATGATGGTAGACAGATTGTTATTAATAAGATTAATTACCATATTCCTGCGGGAAAAAAAATAGCTATTGTTGGTGAAAATGGAGTTGGAAAGACCACTTTAACAAAACTTTTATTGCGTCTTTATGATGTGAATGAGGGTAAAATACTTATCAATGATACAGATATAAAAGAAATTAACTTGGATGATTATAGAATTAATGTTGGTACAGCATTTCAAGAAAATGTAGATTTTGCTTTAACGATTAGGGAAAATATGAGTTTCTATGCTGACGTTAGTGATGACGCAATATCAAAGATTTTTGAAATCACAAGATTTAATAAAGTGATCGATAAAAATAATATTTCGTATAATACACAACTTACAAAAGAATTCGATAAAAGCGGTTTGGAACTATCTGGTGGGCAAAAACAATTATTATCAATATGTAGGTTGTTTACAAAGAAATATGGACTGATTATTTTGGATGAACCAGCTGCTTCACTAGACCCACTTGTTGAATATGAATTGAACAAACTCATTTTGACATCTTTTAAAGATACTACCATTATTTTGATTTCACATAGATTATCTTCTGTGAAAGATTTCGATGAAATATTATATATAGAAAATGGACGAATTGTCGAAAATGGGAACCACGTGTCATTAATGAATTATAAAGGGAAATATTATGAAATGTTTACAAAACAAGCAGAAAAATACATCAAATAAGTTGTTTGAAATCAAAGTAAATGGAGACTGTATGTCACCCGAAATAAATAATGGTGATGTTGTAACAATTTACAAATATGAGAGTTCTCCAAAAATTGGAGATATAGTTTTAATTTTGAATTCAAACAATGAGTATAGATTACATAGAATTGTAGGTATATCTGACTTATGCTTTTTTACAAAAGGAGATAATTCATATTATTTTGATAAGTCAATAAATATTAATTCTATAATTGGTTTTTACAAATTAGTTGATGAATACATTGATAAAAACATCATTTCAATATTAATTGAATTGTCATTTCTTGTAGGTAAACTTTCAAGTGTAACTAGCTCAACGAATGATGAATTTTATATAACAATAGCAAGTAATATTATAAAGCAAATTAAAATAATAAAAAGGAGAGTGCTATGACATGAATGCAATTGATTTTGTAGAATATGTCTTAGGAAACAAGCAAAAAAGTATTAGTGATTTATATTCATATGCTGATGATAATGAGTTGATTGACGTTGTATATAACATCCAAAAAAACAAAAGCAAGTCAATTGATATAAGGTTACTACACAAATTAAAAAAATATAACTCTTTTTCAATAAAAAAACACGAATATATTAAAGATTTTTTGAATCAATTAAATGAAGAAAAAATAAAATATTGTATTGTTAAGGGGAGAACATTATCATATTACTTATACAATGATGATTCACGATTTTATAAGGATATTGATATAATCGTTGCCGAAGATGATTATAGAAAGTTTTGTGAGATTGCTGTAAAAAATGGTTTTAGAAATCCTTTTTTATCAAGCAAAAACACATTTTCAAATGATATAAATTATTATGAAAATTCAAATTTTGACGACGTGATATTTGAAAAGAATATTAATGATTTGTTGGTGGCAATTGAAGTAAAAACGCATTTTAGAAGTATATATAGCAAAGAAATGAATAGTTATCTTTTTAACAACTGTATATATTTTTCAAATTATAAAACACTACCTATAGATTTAATGATTGTTGTTGTAATTTATAATTGTTACTTTTCATATTATACAGAATATGGAATACGACACAAATTTCAATTAAAGCAAATTGTAGAACTATATATGCTATTCAATAAAATTAAGAAAATAAGTGACATATATGATATATTTCAAAGATATTTTGATTTATCTGTCTATGATAAAGTGATAGATTTATATTACAAAATTTTCAAATTAAGGGATAAGATTACTTTATCATTGTTTGATGATTTTAATTTAAGATTAAATAATTTTTACAAAAGTAAATTTGATAATTTAGAGATATATTATCCAAAATTATTAACTATCAATAAATATTCTTTTAATAATAATGGGAGATTTAGTAAAAAAATTGTTAGATATTTTAAATATGAAAAATTAAAAGTTTCAAAGATAAATTACGATTTTTTTGAAAACGATGATATTATAGCAATCTTTATAAAAATTCCAAGGGTATTAGATGATATTGTTATAGAATTGACATTCATCGATGAGGAATATAAAATTAAAAAGATTAACATTTCAAAGTATTTAAAAGGAATCATTGAGTATAATTCTGATAGTATATTTATCAATTACTTTTTTAGATATTATGAAAGAAATACTGAATGTATTTTTATTCAAACTAATGCGGGTCAATTTGCCAACAAAACACTATTTAAAATAGATATAAGGAAGGTATTATATCCTCATTATCCTTTTTTAACTGATGAATTTTCTGATGAATACTTGATAATCTCAAAGTAACTATCATTTAAAAAATAACTAAGTTGTTTGATAAAGTTATCGTTTGAAAGGTTATAATGAAATTTAATAAGTTTTTTATTACGATTGATTTTTTAAAAAGCAAATCATAAATAGCCAACTTAAGTAATAATAATTCTAACAACATATAATATATATAATAAAAAAATTTATCACATTTATTTATAAATAAGTAATTTTTTAATAGTGTTTTATTATTCTAATTTATTGGTGATTAAGTATCAAAGGCTGAATTTCTTTTTTCAATAATACATCTATCTTCATATGTAAACATTTGCCACGACTCATAAAATACCCTACCTTTCTTAATTTGAGCCGCTACAAAACAATTATACTTGATTTGCAAGACTTATTTCCGGATTTTAAAAATGTAAGACTCTTTTCCACTTTGCAATTTAAAAACCGGAAATAAACTTTTCACTTTACAATTTTATCATTCATGAACGAAAATACTTGAACATAAACTAAAATAAGTGTATAATATACAATGCTTATGGTTCCTTAGCCAAGTCTGGCAAGGCAATTGACTGCAACTCAATGATCGTTGGTTCAAATCCGACAGGAACCTCCAAGCAAGCGCTAGTAGCTCAACTGGATAGAGTACTTGGCTACGAACCAAGGGGTTGTGGGTTCGATTCCTGCCTAGCGCGCCATTGATAAATTATAGTATGGTCGATGATCATACTTTTTTGTTTTTAAATAAAATAATTAAAATTTTGACGTATACGACACTTGGTGATGAAAGATATTTTTACTACCATTTTGGTATACGTCAAAATTTAACACTCTAGCAAAAATATAATAAAATGCTATCCTAGAAATAGGAGGAGCAAGGTATGATAGAAAAAATAGAAAAGCATCGTTATTATACTGTTGATTAGCAAAAAAAATGATAAAGATATTGGC
>JALEMY010000060.1 GCA_022767485.1 Erysipelotrichaceae bacterium | reverse complement strand
CAAAAAATGTGATTTATCTTCTTAAATAGAAGCAATTACTATTGAAAAATGTCGAAAATAATATATAATATTTATATATTAATGAGCGAGGAATTACATATGAATAAGAAGACAAAAAAAGTATTAAGAATTGTTGGGGATTGCGTATTTGCACTATTTATGGTGTTTATTTGTTTTTTTGCAATTTCAAATGTAAGAGCTAGGAAAAATAACAACATACCAAACCTATTTGGAAACGGGTATTTAACTGTAGATTCTAACTCAATGGATGGAGACAGAGATGATAGCTTTAAAGTTGGAGACTTAATCACTGTTAAAGTCTTAAAGAATGGTAGCAAAGATTTACAAGTTAATCAAATTATCACATACTATGATGTTACTGAAAGAAAAGTTATTACACATAGAATTGTGGAAGTAGTTCCAATTGATGGTACTGAATATGTTTATTATAGAGTAAAAGGTGATGCTACACTTGATGTTTCTGCTTCATATTATGAAGTTAGAAATGATGAAGTATTAGCTGTTTATAAAGGAAAAGTAGCTGGACTTGGTAAAGTAGTTAAATGGTTTCAAGCACCAGTTGGATTTTTCCTTATTGTCGTTTTACCATGTATTATATTCTTTGTTGTTGAATTAGTTCAATTTATTAAGACTTATGCTGAGGTAAAAGCTGAAAAGAATTCTGCTAAGAGTGAAGAAGAAAAAGCAAAAGAAAGAGAAGAACTTAAAAAGCAACTTCTTGAAGAATTAAAAGCAGAACAAAAAAAATTAGAAGAAGAAAATAAACAAGAAGAAGTAAAAGAAGAAGATAACAAAAACGAATAGTTAGATTTTTCATGCTTCCTTTATGGAGGAAAAACAATATGAATGAGTTTGCAAAATTTTATGTTGATTTATTTGTTGAATGGTGGAATAACTTTTGTGAGTTTTGGGCAACGCTATGGAAAGCGATTGCAAAAGCTTTTTCAACAGATATTAAACAATATTTCACAATTTTAAATGACTATTCAAACAATTTCAATGTTTTTTCTTGGTTTATGGTTGTAATTATGTCATTAATTACAATCACTTTTATTGTCTTTTTAGTAATAAAAATATGGCAATTATTAAAAGTCTTTTTTAAGTTTAGAAAAATTGAAGTTGAAAAAGAAGAATTATTATCAGAAATTGCTGAACTTAATAAACAAGTTCAACTAGCTGCACAAGAAAAGCAAGATATCTTAAAACTTAAGGTTGGTAATATCCAAGGTGGTAGAGATGTCGATATCTTAACTGGTAATCTAGTTGATGAAAAAGACTTCATGCAATATGATAATTCTGCTAATAAAACGGAAAATAACGAAGAAGAAGATAGCAAGAGATTTACAAAACTTATTGCTGTCGATGAAAAATATGCACGTAGTGATATGGCTATACAAATGACTAATGAAGATACATTATCTTTAAGCCAAATTGTTGATCGCTTTGTAAATTTTGCGGCATCAAGAATGCATCTTTATTATTCTCGTGATATAATTTCAAGATTTTTTGCTGGTATGGCTACTGGAAAATTAATCATTTTAGAAGGTATATCTGGTACAGGTAAAACTTCTCTTCCTTATGCTATGTCTAAATTCTTTAAAAATAATGCTTCAATCGTTCCGGTTCAACCATCATGGCGTGATAAATCGGAAATTATTGGTTATTTAAATGAATTTACTAAGAAATTTAATGAAACAGATTTTTTAAAGAGTTTATATGAAGTTACTTATCGTGAAGATATCAATTATATCGTTTTAGATGAAATGAACTTAGCGCGTATTGAATATTACTTTGCTGAATTTCTATCTATGATGGAAATGCCAGATGTTAGTGAATGGAAAATTGACTTAGTTCCATCTACTTATCCTGATGATCCAAAACATTTACAACAAGGTAAATTATTAGTTCCTCAAAATGTTTGGTTTGTTGGAACAGCTAATAAAGATGACTCAACATTTACGATTACTGATAAGGTTTATGATAGAGCTACTACAATTATTTTAAATGCTAAAGCTAACTATTTTGATGCTCCTTATACAGAAGATTTGACAATGTCATATGATTATTTAAATGACTTATTTAAAAAAGCTCATGAAAATAACGCTATATCATTAAAAACAATGGATAGTTTTAAAAAGCTTGATGAATTCATTCAAGACAATTTTAGAATTGCTTTTGGTAATCGTATTATGCGACAAATCAATGATTTCGTTCCTGTATACATGGCTTGTGGATATAGTGAACTTGATGGCTTAGATTATATGTTTGCAACTAAGATTTTAAGAAAATTTGAAAGTTTAAATCTTGCTTTTTTAAAAAATGAAATCGATCAATTAATCGCTTTGATTCAAAAATTATATGGGAAAGATAGTTTTAGCGATTCCATTGCTTACTTAAGGCAACTTCAAAAATTGAATTAATGATAAATAGTTATTGGAGGTGTTAACGTGGCAAAAGAAAATGTCGAAAAAAAGTATTATCGAGCAATTAAGCAAACGATTGCACCAGTGAATGAAAACAATCGTTTTCATAAAGAAATTACGAATGCTATTTTATCTGGAAAACAAGAAATATATCAAAAAAGAATCAAAGAAACACAAACCTTTGATTCTCTTTGGATTGAAACTATAGAAAAATATTTGAGCAATATCGATAACATTATTCGTCATCCTAGAATGTTTATGGAGGGACGCGAAGATGTTGTTCGTATTGAAAGGGCAAAGAAAATTACTTCAAGAACTATTGCTCATCTTTCAGCACACACTGAAAATGTGGAAACAATTCAAGATAATGGTGTTGTTGTACCAAACAAATTACTAACCTTAACATATGAAGATAATTTAGCTATTTATGAAAATCGTTTTGTAGTAACTTTAATTTCTAAACTTGCTGCATTTATAGAAATTCGTTATGAGGCAATTAAAGATAGCATTATTACTTATCAGATAGATAGATTAAATGTCGCTTCATCTTTTAAATGGAGAAATTATGATGTTTCATGTAATGTCGATATAAAATTGAAACAAGAAGTAGATGATGAATTAAATCGTAAAAACAAGGAATTGTTTGCTAGAATCAATACCATAAGAATGTATGTTCGTGGTTTTATGAATAGTGAATTTTATAAAACGATTAAGGAAAAGGCGGCATTTGTTGTTGCTCCAATTTTAAGAACCAACATCATTTTAAAGCAAATTGATTATAACGCTTGTTTGCAATTGTGGCAATTTATGGATAGTTATCGCCAACTTGGTTTTAATGTTGATGTTAATGAAAAGAACCTTGATTTTGATTCTGATTATGAAAAAGCTCTTGTTGATATGATAGTTTACGATTATGTTACTTTAGCTTACAATCAAGAAACAAGAGAAAAATCATATCATTTAAAACCTTATAAATACCACAGTATTAAAAATCCTAAAGTTGTTAATAGTATAACTAATGAATATATGTTAGATGGCTCATCAACGATGGAAGCGCCATCTTCAAACGAATTTTTCTATCAGAAAACTATCGATCAAATGTCTGATAGATGTGAAGAATTAATAAATAGTGGAAAGAGTGTTAAGCAAGCATTAACAACGATTTATAAGCAAATGCAAGGAATTACCAACTCAACATATAAAGATTTGATTAAGAAACTTAAGGTTGAAGTTGATAGCGATGCTTCGTATCATGAAAGAAGAAAAGCAAAATACCAATATACTAAAAATAAGTATAACATTATAAAATCCATCGCTTATTTAAAACAAGTCGAAGCGGATAACACTTTAAAAGAAGTTGAAAGACTTGAAGCACAACTTGAAAAATATCAAAAGGAAGAATTAGCTTATCAAGAAGAATTGAAACAAATGAGAAAAGAAGCGTTGAAGAAAGCTCGTGAGGCTAGAAAGAATCTTCCACTAACTGATAAAGAAAAAGAATTAAAAGAAGAAAAGAAAGCTCGTCGTTTAGCAGCAATGCAAGCTGGTAAAGATAAAGCAAGATTTGAAAGAAAACAAAAAGAAGAGGAAGAAAGACTTGAAAAAGAAGCTTTAGAAAGACAACTTGCTAAGGAAAAAGAGGATTTAGCAAAGCAAGTTGAAGAACAAATTAGACTTGAAAAAATTGAAGCTTTAAGAAAAATTGAAGAAGAGAAAAAACAAATCATTATTGATAAACTAGATGAGGTAATGGAAAATCCTCGTATTTATATAAATAAGGATGTGTATTTATCTTCAGACAACAATGACAACCAAGTTGTCATGAGATTATTTAAAGAAAAAAAGGAAGATCAAGAAGTCTTAGTTCCTATTATCAATGAAGATAATAAGCAGGAAAACGAAAATATTATTGAAGATAATGATGTAAAAGAAACAATAAGTGAAGAAATTATAAAACCAGAAGAAACAAAGCAAAAGGATACTTCAAGTTTAAAAGGTTTATTTAATAAACTTTTTAAAAGCAAACAAAGATGAAGAAAATATTAAAAAAAATTGGAAATATTTTCCAAGCATTAATCATTTTGCTTGTTGTCTATGTGTTTACAACATCGATTATCTCATTTGCAAAAAAAGATATTCCTACGGTCTTTCAAAGAAATTTCTTTGTTGTACAAACAGATTCTATGGAAGATAGTATCATGGTTGGAGATTTAATCGTTTCTAAAAAAACAACCATCGATAAAGTAAAAGAGGGCGATATTATTACTTTTGTTTGTATCGATCCAAATGAGATTGTTGTCAATCAAGTAATAACTCACCGATGCATTGAAATAATAAATGAAGAGGGAAAGATTTATTTAGTTACTAAAGGCGATAATGCAATAAGTAAAGATCGTTTAAGAGTTAGTGAAGAAAACTTTTTAGGAGTTGTTACTTTTTCTAGCCATTTTCTAGGAAAATGTATTACCTTGATGAATAAGGGTGGAATATTTGTCGTTTTAGCTTTGATGCTTATTATTGCTACTATGGTGTTTATTAAGCAAAACATAGAATATCATCATAGTAAAAAAGAAGAAATTGAAGAAAAACGCAAAGAAAAACTAAAACAGGAATTGTTAGAAGAAATCAAACAAGAATTAAATAGTAAAAAGGAGTAAGCATGAAAAAAAATAAAGAAATAAGGATAAATTATAAAATTGTCGTGTCATTATTTTTATCGATGACAGTCCTTTTTTCTATGCTTTCTATCGCCTATTTATTTTTAAATAAAGTTAGTGTAATTGAAAAAGCCCAAATCGATATCGTTCAAGCAAATGAAAATCTAGCTAACGAAATAAATGGTATCGTTAATGCTTATTATGATGAAATATCAGATGAGATTGAGACGATAGATCATCAAGATGATTATTTAACAAACCAAAATTATTTAGAAAACTTATATAATAAGTATGGTAATAAAAAAAGCAATCACTTTCTTTTGTTTGCTTATTATGAAGAAATAGATTATGTTTTATCTTATGATGGAATACAACATAAAACAACATCATTTGTAGAAGATTATGACATTAATAAATATGATCAAAATGTTAGTTTTGGTAAGATTAGCGAATTAATAAATGATTATCAAGAGGCAAATGATGCGATTATTTATCATTATAAAGTAACGAAAAATGATGGAAATGAAGGTAATTTTTTAATCTTTCAAAGCGTTGATCAATTTGTCCAATCATTTATGAGCATTTTTCAAAATGCTTCAAACAAACAGTTATATTTAATGAATAATGATGGTTATTTTTATTATAAAAGCGATGATAATTATAATAATTTATATTCATTAATTGGCGATTTTTCAACATCATTTTTAAATGATGTTTCTATTAATGGTAGTAATCATGGTTATTATAATATAAAAGGTAGCAAGTATTTTCTAACAGGTGCTTCAATGTTATCATCTGTCAATGACTTTGATATGTATGTTTTAGTATGCATTGATGAGCAAAGCGTAATCGATTATTATAAGTCATTTCGTATCAATGCAGTCATTTATGTTGTCATAACTTTGATATGTTTGCTATTATTAGGTTTTGCTTTATTGATTTTCAATTATTTTGAATTTAATCGTTTTCATTTAAAGAAATTTAATTTATTATTTTCTAAAGTGTTTTGTATTGTTGCTCAATACAATGGTAAAATCATTTTAAAAAATAGGAAATTTATTAAAACTTTCGATAGCAATAATGAATATAAGAAAATTACCGATTTGGATATAGAAGAATTTTTAAATCATAGCGAGGAAGAAAAAAAGGATATCTTCCGCAAGTTAAACTCATTTTCTGTAAAATTAGTCGATAATGAAGGACAAATAAAAGTTGTTCGTTTTGTTTGTGTTATTAAAAGAGGAAAATACCAATATATTGGTGATTATATTGAAAATATTACTAGGAAAGATGATAGGATATATACTTTAGCTTATATCGAACCATTAACTAAACTAGAAAATAAAAATGCCTTAATTGATTATTTGTCAGAACTTTTAAACACAAATCATAAAAAAGCAGCAAAGAAGGCCATCATGTATTGGGATATTAGTGAATTTAAATCTATCAATGACACATTTGGTCGAGAATTTGGCGATGATGTTATTTTATGTTTTATTAATAAATTAAAACAGCATTTAAATCAAGATGATAAAATGTATTCACTAGGTGGCGATAGCATCGTTATATTAACTTTACAAGAAAGCGAATATGGTATGATGTATGAACGTTGTAAAAAAATTTATGATGAAGTTATCAAGCCAGTAAACGTTAAGGATAATGAAATAATTATCGATGCTGTTTGTGGTGTTTATAATATTAGTGATGAAGATGTTGATGATGCTAATATTACTCCACAAGAAATACTTTCCTTGTCATTAAAAGCAAATCAAAAAGCACATAGTTCAAATAATCGTAAGATATATATCTTTGATAATAGTTTGCTTGAAATGATAAAACGTGAATCAATCATTATCAACGATTTAAAAAATGCTATTAGCAAAAATGAATTTGTAGTATATTATCAACCACAATATGATATGTTTAATAATAAAGTTGTAGGCTTTGAAGCTTTGCTTCGTTGGAACAATAGCAAATATATCAACGATTCACCTTTTGAATATATAAAAATTGCTGAAAAGACTAACTTGATTATTAAAATTGGTGATATTGTTATCGATCAATCATTTAAAGCAGCACAAGAATTGTATCAAAAAGGATATCAATGTCATATTTCTGTTAACTTATCGATTACGCAATTAATGCAAGTAGGCTTTACTAATGCTTTTTTAAAAAAATATCAAGAATATAATATTCCATATGATGCAATATCAGTAGAAGTTACTGAAACTTTGTTGATTACATCATTTGATAAAATATGTAATAAGTTGAATCAATTAAGACAATATGGCATTAAAATATATATCGATGACTTTGGAATGGGCTATTCATCTTTGCTTTATTTAAATAATTTACCGGTAGATTATATTAAAATAGATAGAGAATTTATTATGAATTTACAAAGCAATAAATATTCTAAAGCTATTGTAAGGTTTATTTTAGATATGGCTAATGAAATAGGTATATCAGTTGTAGCTGAAGGTGTAGAAAATCAATATCAGGTCAACTATTTATTAAAAAGGCATTGTCAATATATTCAAGGATATATTGTTTCTAAGGCCCAAAGTAAAGAGCACTTAGAAGAATTATTAAATAGCAATATACAAATTGCTATTAAGGGTAACGATGAAAAAGATGATAGTTTACAAAATAAAGATAAAAAGAAAATTTCTAAACATTGATGAAAGAAGGGATGAACATGAAAGACTTATTATTTGCATTAGATAAAGGGAGTACCATTTTCTTTGCTATTTTAATTCTTCTTGCCATGTGCGGGCTTTGTGCATTATTGCTTTTATCTATCATTAAAGGTAATAAAAAACATAGTGAAGATGATAATGAGCATGTTGAAAGTGGATATATTAGTAAAAACCAATTGATTTCATCAATGAACTATTTCATTCGTCGCTTTCGTTTTGAAAGTGAGATGTCATTATTTTTAATCGAACTTGATAATGCTAAATCGCTTCGTGATACTTTTGGTGAAAAACAATATTCACATTTTTATAAAGCATTGACTAAAAAAATATTTAATACTTTGCCAAAGAATTCTTTGGTTTGTAATATGGGTAATGACCAATTAGCTATTTTACTTAGAGGGACATTACCAGTAGGAAAAATTCAAGCTTTTGCTGATAGTTTAATGAATTTAATTCAAGCGCCAGTTAGCATATCTTCAATTGAAACAAGCAGAGTAGCCATCGATGCTTCTATGGGTATTGTTATTTATCCAGTAGGTGGTGCTAATGCAAAAGACTTACTTAAAAATGCTGATATGGCATTATATATGTGCAAAAAAGATACTAGTAAAAATTATGTCATATTCTCTAATAACATCGATAAAACTGAAAAGGAAAATATGGAATATTATCATCAGATTAAAGATGCTATGAGAAACAAAGAGTTTACGTTAGTTTACCAGCCAATAATCGATACTAAAACTAATGAATTTATCGGATGTGAAGCATTGATTCGTTGGGTTCATCCAACTCTTGGTGTTTTATCACCAAACAAGTTTTTAAATATTATGGAGCACACAGGAGATATTACTTGGGTTGGAAAATGGGGCATTGAAGTTATTTGTAGTCAATATCTTGAATGGCAAAAAAATGAAGCATTTGCTAATAAGAATTTTATGATTTCTTTCAATTTATCACCTAAGCAATTACTTGATCCACAAATTGCTTTAGATTTCCAATCTATCGTAAAAAGATATCGTGTAGATCCTCATCATATCTGCCTTGAAATAGTTGAATTTGCTATGTTTGAAAAATATGGAATTATTGGTGAAAACATTCAAAAATTACATAATATAGGCTTTAGCATAGCCATTGATGATTTTGGTTTAGATGTCAACTCATTAGCACGTATTTCCTCACTTCCACTAGATATTATTAAATTTGAAAAGGATTTCGTATCGGTGGCTCAAGAAAACTACATGATGACAAAAGTTGTTAATATGTTAGTTGACTTTGCTAATGAAAAGCAAAAATTAGTTATAGCTGAAGGCGTTGAAACTTTACAAGCAATGGAAAAAATTAATTCTTTTGGCATAAGTTGTATGCAAGGATATTTATTTTCTCGTCCTATAAGTTCAGCGCAAATGACACAATATGTTTTAGATGAACAATGGAAAATTAATATACCAAAAAATGATTCAGCAACAAATGATGAAACTAGTGAAGAAAATAATTAATTTATAGTAATAAAAAACTAAATTTGTTTATAAATAGCAAGTTTAGTTTTTTTTACTGATGGAATCATAATTAAAAAAAAAATAGTATACTTTTTTATAAACACAAGCATTTTACTAACAATTTTATTATTTTAATAAAATAATAATTGAAAAATAATCTAAAATGTGGTTTAATATATATGGCAAAGTTATTGAAAGGTAATGACGCAAAGCTAAAGGGCCTTAAATGGTAGCCAGTTGCAAAAAAGCAAATTGGGTATTATTTAAGACCTTTTTTGTTAAAAAGTGGAGAAATTAGTAAGGATGAAAAAAGTAAACATATCTAAAAAAATCATATTTACTTTATTAAGTTTATGCTTAATTGTTTTCATCACGGTTTCATCTTATGCTGTTTCTGCTATCATCAGCGCAAAAAATAAAATTGAAATAAATACATTATCATTAGATGCATCATCTTCATATTCTTATTCATCATTAGATGAAAAGCTATCTTTTAAATCATCTGATGATACTAAAAGTGTCAATACAACTATCACTAATAATTCTTTAGCTATCTTACATTATTATTTTCAAATTAGTACTACTCAAGCATTATCAGATGATGGAATTGAAAAAGCTATATTAGTTTATTATGATAATAAGCTTGTTGCTTCTCTTTTTGAAATCATAGAAAATAATATTATAATTCAAGGAGATTATTCGTTTGTTAGACAAGGTGGTGCTACAGCAAACAATGTAATTAGTTTTAAATTACATGAAGCAACAAGTGAATCACTTTATCAAAATAAAACATTACCAATAACAATTACTGCTTATTGTGAAAATGCAAATTATTCCTCATATTTATATGTAAGCAATGAAGAGGAATTTAAAAAAGCCATAGATGATGTTAATAATGAACTTTATAGTAATCACATCGAAGCGATAAGTGAAGATAATATCGTTGATGGAACTTTGATTAATGTTCCAACAATTGTTTTACTAAATAATATTTCTTTAACAACAAGCGAATTAACATTAACTTCACCA
>JALEMY010000055.1 GCA_022767485.1 Erysipelotrichaceae bacterium | reverse complement strand
ACCAATCACAACATACGCATTGTTTTTAGATGGTAACTACATTACAAATGAGCAGATGAATGACAAGCGTTTTTTGAAATTGTTGGAGAAATAAAAAATTCAGTTTGTTGGAGCGTCAAATTCCAATTTAACTTGATGCATTCTATAGCAAAATAGGGTGTTTCAAAAAAACGAAATGTGTTTGCATTTTGTATTAAAATGGTTCATCTTTCCATTTCGATTGAATATGAACATTTCATTATTGGAATGTTCATTTTTTTTAAGGACTTATTATGATTTTTACGTATACGTCAAAATTTAACACGTATGATAAAAAGAAAAAGATAATCAGAAATCATAGTTAAAAACTGTAATTATTCTAATTATCTTTTTTATAATTTCGCCATTTTCCGCCGGTGGGATATAAACCCTACTTCATTTTTTCTATTATATTTTTTGAATATGGTAATAAGTCTTCAACTGGCTCTTTACGCTTATTATCAAACACATTATTTAAATACTTTTCAACATTAACATTATTAATTGCTACAGTTTGAATAATAGAAAATAGTTTTGAAGTATATCTTGCTTTAGCATATGATTTAGATGTTTGAAAAACTTTTCTTTGAACAACGAAAGGTTTGACAGTTCTTTCACATGGAGTTTTCTTAAGACAAGTGATTTATGTCATTAACGAAATTGATTTTTCTGAATATAAAGAACAACATGAGTTTGGAGCAATTTATGAAACAATTTTAAAAAGCCTTCAAAGCGCAGGAAGTGCTTGAGACTTTTATACACTAAGAGCTGTTACTGACTTCATGGTTAAAATGGTTAAACCTCAACTTGGAGATAAAGTGGCTGATTTTGCTTGTGGTACTATAGGCTTATTAACATCGACACTTAAATATCTTGAACCATAAAAGAAAAATGAAGACGACATTGATAAATACAACAACACAATTTATTGTATTGAAAAAAAAGCCAATGCCTTATTTATTGTGTATGTCATTTTTATAACCTTAACATAGTTGTAAAATATTATATTTTACATTCATAATTTCTTTTCCTATGAAAAGATTTTGAATTCATCAATTATCTAAGATCCTTATATTTGAGGGATAAAACTTTGATAGAGAATTATTTATAATCAAAAAAACATATAATCCCAAAAAAATAAAATAATTAAAGTTTTGGGAATGAGATGTTATGATTAAGAAATGGAAGAAAATCATATTGTTTTAGTTATTGTAAAATGTGTAAAACGACTAATTAAAAAGTCTGGAAAATGTGAGATTTGGTAGTCGGAAAACACTGGGAAATGTGAAAAATACCATTTGAAAAACACTGGAAAATGTGATATATTGTGTGTGAGGCGATATTATGAAAAGAAAAATTGAACTATTTTTATTGGATTGGAAGAATAAAAAAGATCATCTACCACTTGTTATTAAAGGTGCAAGACAAATTGGTAAAACATATTCTGTTGTTAAATTTGCTAAAGAAAATTATAAAAACTTTGTAGAAATTAACTTTGCTACAAATGAAGTTTTTAACACTATTTTTGATAATGGTTATGATGTAGATAGTATCATTAAAAATATATCATTACTAAAACCTAATATTAATTTTGAAGAAGGTAATACGTTATTTTTCTTTGATGAAATTCAATTGTGTCCTAAAGGAATGACTTCTTTAAAACAGTTTAAACTAGATGGTAGATTTGATGTTATCTGTTCTGGTTCTTTAATGGGGATTAATTATAATGAAATTCAATTAAATAGTGTTGGTTATAAAGAAGATTATGATATGTATTCAATGGATTTTGAAGAATTTTTATGGGCTAAAGGATATAAGGAAGAACAAATTAATGATTTATTAAATCATATGGTTAATCTAACTCCTTTTAGTGAACTAGAAATGAAAATATACAGAGAATGTTTTAACGATTATTTGATCACTGGGGGTATGCCTGCAATTGTTTTAAAGTATATTGAAAATAACAATTTTTCTGGAATCCTAAAGATGCAAAGACAACTACTAAGACAGTATGAAGAAGATATTACAAAATACGCTAAGGGCTTAGAAAAAGGAAAAATCCTAAATGTATATAGAAATATTCCATACTTTTTAGGAAAAGAAAGTAAAAGATATCAAATTACTAAAATAACTAAAGGTGCAAGAACTAGAGAATATGTAGGAGCATTTGAGTGGTTATCAAATGCTGGTATCGTTAATATGTGTTATTGTTTAAATGAAGTTGAATTACCACTAGTAGGCAATTATGATATGTCTAAGTATAAAATTTATTTTGGTGATACTGGATTATTAATCGCTTCATTAGATGAAGAAGCACAATTAGACTTAAGAGAAAACAAAAACTTTAATACTTTTAAAGGAGCTATATATGAAAGTATTGCAAGCGAAACACTTGTTAAAGCAGGATATAAATTGTTCTATTACAAAGATGATCGTTCACAAATTGAAATGGACTTCTTTATTAGAGGTAAAAATTCATTAATTCCTGTAGAAATAAAAGCAAAGTATGGATCTACTCCATCATTAAATAATTTGATTACTAAAGAAAAATACCAAGATATTAAATATGGTATTAAATTCGGAGATAAAAATATTGGCTTTAATGGTAAGTTTTACACTTTACCTTATTTTACAATGTTCTTATTAAAAGAATTTATCAAAAGAATTGATTTAAATAA
>JALEMY010000034.1 GCA_022767485.1 Erysipelotrichaceae bacterium | reverse complement strand
TGTAAAACAAATCGTTGATAGAGCTAAATTAAATATGAAACTTAGTGGTCTTGAAAATGCAAATGTTCGTTATATCGTCGATGATTGTAAGAAATTTGTAGAAAGAGAAATAAGAAGAAATCACCATTATGATGCTATAATTATGGATCCTCCAAGTTTTGGTAGAAGTGGTGCTAATAGTGTGTGGAAACTTGAAGATGATTTGTATGATTTTGTTAAACTATGCAAACAACTTTTATCTAATAAACCATTATTTGTTTTAATAAACAATTATACGACAGGAATATCTAAAACTGTTGCTGAAAACATTTTAAGACTTGTTTTAAATGACATACCAGGAGATTTTTCTTCATATGAAGTCGGTTTAAAAAGTGAAGAAGGAATCATTCTTCCTTGTGGAAATTCAGCCTTATTTATCGGAAAATAATTTAAAATAACTAATCATGAATTATCATAATTAGTTATTTTAATATTATTCTTGAGTAGGTGCTTCTATTTTTAATGTTAATCTAGCATAAGGGAAAGAAATTGTCTCATTTTCATATTGTGTGACATCATCTTTCATTTTAATTTGAAGCCATAAATCACATCTACCACTTCTTATTTCTAAAACATTATTCTTTTTATTAATTACCTTACTTGTTGGTGGAATATTAAAATTATCTTCATCTGAAACAACGCTTAATGCTTCACCACTAACAAAACTTTTCCATTCATTATTATTATATGTATAACTTTTAACTATATCGTTGATAGTTGTTGCATCATTGACATTAATTTTCATCATTCTAACTTCAAAACAAGATAAACGAGCATCATCTGATGATAAAAAATCAAAATTAATAACGTTATTCATACCACAATAATTAATGATCTCATACTTAAAAGTAAATATTTGACTTGGACATGCATTATCAACTGATATATCAAAAAGTGTATTAGCTGATGAATCTGACGATAAAGCATATTTTGTATCAACATATGCAAAAGCATTATCTTCTATATAATATGGATAATTATATTCCACATAACTATTATCTTTTTTAAAAGTATTATCTTCATCTAATTTGTTTGGAGCTCCATTAGCATTATCATCAAGCGCTTGATATAAACTTATTTGTGAATCAATTTGTAAAATTTGAAGTTGAATATTGTTTATATCTTTATAAATTATATACCAGGCATAACTTGAAGACACACAAATAAGAAAAGCAAATATAAGTGAAGAAAAAAGTAAAATTACCTTATGTTTTTTCATATATTTACCTCCTTATTCTGGGATTAAAACAATTGAACCAATCGTTAAAACCTTATTTGATAGTAAGTTAGTAACATATATTCCTTCTTGCTCAATAAGATTATAATATTGTTCGAAATCTTCAATAATTCTAAAAGTCAATGAAAAATATTCTTCAGATTTTATCCATGTATCTTTATATATTTCAACCATTGATTTAGCATTATTAACACCTAATGAAAAAGTTGTTAACCATTTTTCTTCACTTGCATTTTCAATAGGTGAAACAATTTGATATTTAAAGATACCTGTAACATCATAAGTATGACCATTGATAACAAATTGATTATCCTCATTATTGTTAAAGCCTGATAAGATAATACTATAACCTTTTTGATCAAATATATCGTCTAATTTATATTTAATTGTAATATCAACATATTCACGAGGCAACATTTCAGTAAATAAAAATGAAGTGTTTTCAATAGTTGAAATATCTATTTCTTCGTTTGTTTCTGTGTTTGCATCATATAAAGAAGAATGAACTATATTTAAAGTACCATTTGCTTCATTTCTTTCATATTCGTTAGATAATATGTTCCCATTTAAGAAATGTCTTTGGGCAAATACTTCTTTAGAAAAACTCATTTTAGCATAATCTGAAGCAATTAATGCTATATTTGACGCACTAGCAGAACCATTATTTGCATACCAAGCATAGGAAAAACAAACACCAATTATAAAACTGCTGCTTCCAATAATTCCTATCATTGAAGAGATTAATTTTTTGCGTTTGTTATCCATATTTTTCTTTCCTTATTGTCTATCGACATAAAACTTAACTATCATTGTATTAGTGCCATCACTCCACGTTACGCTAAAGTACGTAGCATCATTAGCATTACTTCCTCCGCCATAAGACCACGTTAATGAACCACTTGCTATATTAAATATTTCTGATATTTCTTGTTCGTTGAGTTCTTCAAATGGTGCATATAAAGTTGTAATGTCATCTCCAACATTAATTATAGATTGATATTCAATACTCTTTAATCTTTGATAATCATTTAATTCGGTTGATTCATCAAAAGATACTGGAACATTATTACTATTTAATTGATAATATACTACAATACCTTGACGTTTTAAATCATCATATACATAATAATTACTCATTCCCTTAGAGCCTAAATATGTCTTAGTTTCATTATTGTTATATAATGATACACTAGTAAGGGATGAAATATTTAATAAGAATGAAAAATCATCAATTGTATTATTTGAAACATCTAATATATGTAATTTACTTAAACTAGACAACTTAGATAAAGTTGATGAATCAGATAAATTACATTTGCTCATATTTAAGTCTTCAAGTCCCTTCATTTGTGAAATATAATCAATACTTGTTGAGTCTAATGAAACATTTGAAAAAATAGCTTTTTGTACATTAACAAAATGTTGAATCCCATTAAAATTGCTAATGCTAGTTAACATACTAATGTCGATTACTTTATTAAAATTAAACCAATCGTTAGATATTACATAATCAGTTAGTGTTGATGATGTGCTAATTGTTTCATTATTAACATTAAATAAATTATATAAGTAAACAAATAAATTAGCATCTGATACATTATTAGGATTATTACCATATACTAATCCACCATTTAAGATAAATGAAGAAGAAGTAAGTTCCGTTAATGAAGCAACACCATTATCATCAACTTTTTCATAGCGCTTCCAAGAAGAAGCTCCATCATTAAATGTATAATAATAAATCATTAATATATCTTTATCTTCAACATCTAGTTTTGAATAATCTATAGTAATTTTCCATTTTAAATCCTTATTATCATATGAAGCAAATGTATCAGAAATCTTACTATTTCCTATTTTTGCATCAAATTGATCTTTAATGAAATTGCTTGTT
>JALEMY010000004.1 GCA_022767485.1 Erysipelotrichaceae bacterium | reverse complement strand
TTAAAAAATCATATCTTATCCCTAATTAATAGGATACTTGAAAATAACACCTATAAAATTGAAGGTATTGGAATTGGTGTTCCAGGTCCTGTAAAACCAGATGGTACTGTAATATATATTCCAAATCTTAATATTAGTGATTCTTTCAATTTAAAACAAATGATTGAAGAGCAAGTTAATTATAAAGTATTTGTAGGAAATGATGCTAATGTAGCAGGACTTGCTGAAGCCACTGTTGGAAATGGTAAAGATTATAATGTAGTTCAATATGTTACTTTATCAACTGGTATTGGTGGAGGATTAATCATCAATAAAAAAATGTTTATTGGTTCAAACGGACTAGCTCAAGAAATTGGCTCAATCGTTGTTAAAAATGGTGGAAGAGCACCATCTAGATTTAAGCCTAAAGGCTGTATTGAAGGTGAAGCTAGTGGTACTGCTTTAACCAAAATTGCAAATGAAGCAGGTCTTAATTGTGAAAATGCTGGTGATTTATTTATACTTGCTAGCAAAGGAAATAAAAAAGCAATTGAAATTAAAGAAGAATTTATTGCTAATCTTGCAGCTTTTATTGGTAATATCGTAGCTTATATGGAACCTGATATCTTTGTATTTGGTGGTGGCTTAATGAAATCAAAAGAGTTTTTCTTTGATGAACTTGTAAGAAAAGTTGATGATTATGTATATGAAACATTAAAAGGAAATGTAAAAATGGTAGTAGCAAAATATGATCAAGATTGTGGTATTATTGGTGCTGCCATGCAAGCATTATTTTAAAGATGATCTTACTTATTGATATTGGTAATTCAAATATTTGTTTTGCTTTACATAATCATATTAAAATCACTTGCTCTTATCGAATTAAGTCATTTTTAGATAAGTCATCGGATGAATATTACTTATTGTTTCAAGAATTTATTAAAGACGAAATTGAAGATATTATAATAAGTTCAGTTGTCCCAACAATTACTAGTGCAATTGTAAAAATGTCCCTTAAATATTATAATATTCAACCAAAAGTAGTTGGACAAGGAATTAAAACCGGCCTTAAAATTATTGCAGATGATCCAAAATCTGTAGGAGCAGATTTAATTTGTGATGTTATTGGCGCTAGTTTATTTTCGCAAACTGGATTAGTTATTGATTTAGGTACCGCATCAAAAATTATGTATTATAAAGATCACACTTTTATGTCGTGTTTAATTGCTCCAGGCGTTGCAACATCTACTAAAGCAATGACAAATAAAGCGGCATTACTACCAAATTTTGAATTGAACGTTCCTAAAAAAATCTTAAATAATTCAACAATTCCTTGTATGCAATCTGGTGTTTTATATGGCTTTGCAAGTATGGTAGATGGCTTGATTTTAAGAATTAAAAAAGAAATAAATCAAGAAAATATTTGTGTTATTGCTACAGGAGGATTAATTTCTTTAATCGCTCCATTATGTTATGAAAAAATTAATATTATAGAACCAAATTTAGTACTACTTGGTTTATATGAAATTTATTTAAAGAATAAATAATATTTCTACAAAAAAAGAACATTTATTAATTTGTTCTTTTTTTTATCCTATAAATATATGTTTATTTATTTAAATTCAATTTTCTTCTTTTTTTAAAATAAAATAATAATATCATAGCAATTATAATACAAACTATCGATAACCACTGAGAAGGGGATAATGATAAAAAGTATGCTCCTCTATCATCTCCTCTTATAAATTCAATGAAAAATCTAAAAGTTCCATAGGAAAATAAATAAACGACAAAAGTATAAATGAAATTATATTTAAAAGCTAAAAAAGCTAAAATTACAGTTAATATAAATAAAAATGCTGCTTCAAATAATTGTGTTGGATATACTTTATAATCTAAAAAAGGAAATTTTACTCCAAAAATTGAATTTGTTTCAATCCCATAGCAACAACCAGCTAAAAAGCAACCAATTCTACCAAATCCATGTGCTAATGTGATGCATGAAGGTGCAATAATTAAGATTTTATTAAAGTTAGCTGATGGATATTTCTTTTTAATATATAGAAAATATAATAATAAGAAACATAAAACACCTCCAATTAAACCTCCAAAGAATGTCATTGAAAAAAAGGAATTGCTACTATCTTTTTTAAATGCATCAAAAAGGGATTGAAATAAAGTGGCACTAACGATACCAAGTAAAACACTAATAACAGCAATTATTTCAATACTATTAATATACTTTTCATCCTCTTTGATTTTTTTAAAGTATTTAGAAAATAAATACAAGCAAGAAATAACACCAATAAATAGCATTATCGAATATGTATCAAAAATCCAAATTGTAGGTAACATGTTTTCTATCCTTTCTTTATTAATTTTTTAAATAAAGCTAAACCATAAATTATAGTTATTAATGCAATAATGATATTAATTATATAAAAACTTGTATCCCATTTTAAATCATATAGATTAGTTATTAAACTATCATTTATAAAATTAAAAAGAAAATGAAATGATATGGGAATGATTATATTATTTGTGTAATAATACATAAATGCCATAATTAATCCTATAGCAAAAGCATAAATTGCTTGTATTAAACAATAAATAATGCTATCAAGTGAACTAATATTTAATAAATGAATCGCGCCAAAAATTAATGATGAATATAAAATTGATAAAAATGGTGATTTATGTTTTAAAAACTCTTTAAATAAATTTCCACGAAAGACAATTTCTTCTGATATAGCAATAAGTAAGCATAATATAAATTCAATAATTATATTAATAGTGGAAATATTTTCATTTAATGATGAATCATTAAAAATGACAACGATAAAATTTGAAAAAGTAGCAATTAAAAATGGTAAAAATAACAAAGTGGATTTTTTTATTGGTGAAAAATTTAATTTATGTAGTTTTTCTTTATTTATATAATATATATATAATGCGATAAATAAAAGTTTTAAAACAATATTTAAAACATTAATTACTAATTGACTTTTTATAAAATAATGAAAAGGAACACTAGAAAAACATAGTAAAATCGCTATCAATAAAGCAATAGAATACCATCTTTTTTTACAATTTTCCATTTTTTCCTCCAACTATGTTTGTCATATTAATTATAATTATTTATTATTTACTTAGCAACAAAAAGGAAAGAAATCATTGTTTCTTTCCTAAAAATTAATTATTTTCTATTCTTAATTACTTTTACAAGATAATAAATAGATGGTGATAATAATAAAGTTAATGCAAATTCAACTAAGAAATTAGCAGTAACGAAAAGAGAAATTAATTGTCCAAATGCACCATTGAAAAATATTAATGAACCAACAATAAATATTGAAGTGTTAACAATTGGAACAATTATTGAACTTAATACCACAGCAAAATGATTATTTTTACTATGTAGTGCTTTATAAATAAATCCTGAAATTAAGCCAGCAAGACCACTTTTTAATAAACATACAAGCACTGTTCCAAAAGGATTAATTGCAAAGAAAGCAGCAGCAGAAAACATAACAACAACACCATTTGCAAGGCCGACAATTAAGCCACTTAATGGTCCATAAATAATGGATGCAACAACAATTGTGATTAACGATAAGTTAATCGAAATACCTGCTATTACTATGTAATTTGATACATAAGTTAAAACAGCAGTTAAAGATAGTAAAACAGCAGTTCCCACAATCTTGTGAGTCAATTCATTTCTTTTCATTTTTCTCTCCTTTTTAGGCCATAAGGTCCCTTAAGTATAGGCAAATTATATGCTTTTTTATTATTTTTTTCAATACTATTTTTCCTAGGAAATTATGATTTTAAAATATTTATTTTAAACATTGCATATTATAATAAATAAGATTATAATGTAAACAATTAGTTTTAAAACTAACTAATTTGGAGGATATAATATGAGTGAAAACATTCCATCTATTTGCTTTAATTTTTCTTTAATTAGCAAACTATTTCATGAAAATGTTAAGCTAGAAGCAAATAAAAAAGGTATAAATTCTACTTATCGCCATGTCTTTATACCTCTTATTGCCCATAATGAAGGTTTGACGCAATCTGATATTTGTTCTCTTTCAAGGCTTAAAGCACCATCTATTTCTTTGCTTCTTCAACAAATGGAAAAAGATGAATTCATTGTAAGAGAAAAAACGAAAGAAGATAATCGAATAAGCGTAGTTAAACTTACAAAAAAAGGGTTAATTGAAAGTGAAAAAATTAAAAATATTTTTATGGATAAAGAAAAGATGATTTTTTCATGTTTAACTAGTAAAGAAATAAAAGCATTATCAACTATAACTGATAAAATTATTAAAATTTTAAAGGAGGAATTAAACAATGATTAAACTATTTCGTTATTTAAAGAAATATTGGTGGGCTGTTTTATTAGCTCCAATGTTTATGATTTTAGAAGTAGCTATGGATATGTTAATTACTGAGCAAATGCAAAAGATGATCGATGATGGTATTCAAGCTTTAAATCCTGATGTTGTTAAATCTGTAGGAATTACAATGATAGGTTTCGTTTTAATTGGCGTTGCTTGTGGTATTTTATCTGGTGTTTTTGCAAACATTGCCAGTTGTAAATTTGCTAATGATTTAAGAAAAGATTTATTTAATAAAATAATGCAATTATCTTATGACCAAACAGATGATTTTTCAACGGCATCATTGATTACTCGTGTAAGTAATGACGTAACACAAATACAAACATTTATCGCTCAAATGATTCGTATGTTTATTCGTTCTTTTGGAATGTTTGCATTAGGGATTATCTTTACAATTAGAATCGATATAAGATTTGCCAACATTTTATTAATCGTATTACCAATTGAAATATTAATCATGGTAATGTTTATGAAAAAAACTTTTCCAATATTTGATCAAATTCAAACACGCCTTGATAATGTCAATACTGTAGTCCATGAAAACTTAACTGCTGCTCGTGTTGTAAAAGCATTTTCTAAAGAAGATTATGAAAACAATCGTTTTTCAAAAAGCAACAATGCCTATGCTGATGTTTTATTGAAAGTTAATAAAATTTTTGCCTTAGCAATTCCTTTATTCATGTTTTTTGTCTATTTAGCACAAATTGCAATATATGCTATTGGTGGAAGCAATATTTTAGACGCATTTTTAAACAATCATGGCAAACCATCAATTATGATAGGACAAGTAACCCAAGCTACAACATATATCGTAATGATATGTATGTCGCTAATTCAACTTGGAATGATGTTTACAAGTGTAGCAAGAGCAAATGCTTCTGCAAAAAGAATCAATGCTGTTTTAGATTGTAAGCTTGATATAGTTGATGGAAATATGAATGCAAATGATGTTAAAGAAACTGGTAGCGTAGAATTTAAAAATGTCAGTTTTTCCTATCCAAAATCTAGTGGATATGTTTTAGAAAACATCAATTTAAAAATTAATAAAGGTGAAACGATTGCAATTGTTGGTGCTACAGGTTCTGGTAAAACAACATTAGTAAATTTAATAACTCGCTTTTATGATGTTACAGAAGGTGAAGTATTAGTTGATGGCGTTAATGTCAAAGAATATAAATTACATGATTTAAGAAACAAAGTTGCCATTGCTTTACAAAAAGCAGAATTATTTGCAGGCTCCATTAAAGAAAACATTAAATGGGGCAATGAAAATGCTAGCGATGAGCAAGTAATAGAAGCAGCACAAATTGCCCAAGCTGAAGAATTTATCCTATCAAAAAAAGATACATATGATGAATATATAGAAGAAAAAGGAACTTCGTTATCAGGTGGACAAAAACAAAGACTATCAATTGCTAGAGCAATTATTAAAAAACCAGAAATTTTAATTTTTGATGATGCAACTTCCGCACTAGATTTAATAACTGAAGCAAAACTATATAAGGCGATGAATGAAAAAATTAAAGAAACAACCAAAATTGTTGTAGCTCAACGTGTAGCAACTGCTAAAAATGCCGATAAAATTGTCGTATTAGATGGTGGAAGCATCATCGCTTTTGATACACATGAAAATCTATTAGCAAATTGTGAAATATATCAAGATATTTATAATTCACAACTTAAAAAAGAAGGTGAGTAATATGGCAAGAAAAATAAGTGAAAAAGAATTAAAAGAAATTCAAAGAAAACAAGGTAATGGTCATGGTCCTGCATCAAGATTTGGAGGGCTAAAAGAAAAGCCTAAAAACACTAAAGAAACCATTAAAAAATTAGTCAATTATATGTCTTATTCTAAAGGCTTACTCTTTGGGCTAATAGCTATAGTACTACTTTATACTTTAGTTAGTTTGGCTAGTAACTTAGCAATTAAAAATATCGTTTCTTCCCTTGGTGTATATAATTCTGATTTAATGATTTGGACAAAATCTCCTGACAAGGGAAAATTTATTACCTATATTATCTTACTATTTGTTTTATATTTGTTATATTGTATATTATCTTATCTTTCATCCCTTTTAGGTTCTTATTTAGCTGTTGGTATGACCAAAAAGATGAGAAACGATTTATTTGCTAAAATTGTTCGTTTGCCAATTAAATATACTGATACACATCAACATGGTGATATTATGTCACGTATGACAAACGATGTTGATAATATTTCCAATGCTTTAGCTCAATCTATTACCTCATTAGTTTCAGGAATACTTACTATTATTGGCTGTTTAGCTTTGATGATTTATTATTCACCACTTCTAACGTTAATTACTTTATTAACTTTACTATTATCGATAATATTGACATTCTTAATGTCAAAGTTTGCACGTCCTTTAGTTACAAAACAACAAAGTTATTTAGGTATTTTAAATTCTCAAACTGAAGAAATGGTTTCTGGTTGTAAAACTGTTATTGCATACAATCATCAAAAACAAGCGGTTGAAGAATTTAATGAATATTCAAATATGCTATGCCATACTGGAATTAAAGCACAAATATTATCTGGTTCTATGGGACCTTTAATGAACTTTATTGGTAATGTTGGTCATTTTCTTGTTTGCTATTTTGGCGCATTATTTGTAATAAATCAAATTGGCGGACCATTATTTGGAGGATTACTTACGATTGATATCGTCGTTATGTTCGTTACGTTATCAAAGCAGTTCACTCGTCCAATCAATGAAATTGCCCAACTTTATTCATCATTAATAACTGCATTAGCTGGCGCTGAAAGAGTCTTTAAAGTATTGGATGAACAAACAGAATCATTTGAAGGAAAAGTTTCTTTTGATCCTAATAAAACAAATGGAACAATCGATTTTGAACATGTATATTTCTCATACACTAAAGATAAACCAGTTTTAAAAGATTTTAATGTTGACATTAGAAGTGGTCATAAAATCGCTTTAGTTGGTTCAACAGGAAGTGGCAAAACAACAATTGTTAATTTACTTCTTCGCTTTTATGATATTGATTCTGGAGCGATTAAAATCGATGGTATCAATATAAATGATATATCTAAAAAGGATTTGCGTGATTGTATTTCTATCGTTTTACAAGATGCTGTGTTATTTGAAGATAATGTGGAAAACAATGTAAAATACGGAAAGGAAAATGCCACACAAGAAGAATTTGAAAACGCTTTAAAGATGGCTAATTGCTATAAGTTTGTTTCACGTTTACCACAAAAGGAAAAAACGATATTAAATGAAGGAGCAACAAACATATCTCAAGGGCAAAGACAACTATTAACAATTGCTCGTGCGGTGCTTGCTAATCCAAAAATATTAATATTAGATGAAGCAACTTCTTCTGTTGATACAAGAACAGAAAAGAAAATACAAGACGCTATGGTTAAATTAATGGAAAATAGAACTTCAATTATTATTGCCCATCGTTTATCAACTATTCAAGATGCAGACTTAATCGTGGTATTAGATCAAGGACATGTTGTTGAAATGGGTAATCACAAAGAACTAATAGCAAAAGATGGCGTTTATAATCGCTTGTATCAAACTCAATATAAAGGATTAAATACTTAAAAGCATTAAAAGAAGTTGTTAAGAAAATTAAAAATTCTTAGCAACTTTTTTTGTATAAAATTTAAATCTTTCTTATTTAAAAATACAAACATTTGTTTAAAAGACAAATAGATCATATACTTCTATTGTGTGTTAATAAGAATTGTGTGTCATTAAAAAAATTGATAAAAATTAATAGAAATGTAAAAATTACGTATATTATCTATATCTTATTTAACTAAACATTTAAAATAAATTCAAATATTAAAGAAATACTTTAATTTTTTATATAACAAAAATGCTTTTAATACTTTTACTTATTTGTATAAGTAATCTTTCAAAAACTCTTTTTTCAACCCAAATTTTGTTTAGATAAATCCTAAGGTTATTTTTTCATTTTTTATGATAAAGAAAAAAATAGCAAAAAAAGATTTAAAAAATTGCTATTTACTAAATAGTAAAAAATTGTAAAATTAAATTAGTTAATTTAAATTTATTTTAGGAGATATTTTGTTATGAAAACTAAAAAGTTTTTTAAAGATATTAC
>JALEMY010000143.1 GCA_022767485.1 Erysipelotrichaceae bacterium | reverse complement strand
CTGATTACCAATTAAAAATAAAAACTGTGGTTAGAGTCTCCTTGACCAGTCAAAGCTGTAAAAATACGGAAACTAATCCACAGTACAATGTGAACTTAGTTCACACATAAATTATATCATATAAAGATATAATTATAAAATATCAATAATGGAAAGGAGTTATAATATAACACTTAAGATCATTGATACCTTATGTTTTATATTATACAAGATTAATATGTTACAAACTTTAGCAGAATTATTAAATGTAACAAATGAAGAATTGAAAAAACTTGGTGTTCTTAATGTTTATTTAAATTATGATAGCGGATATTATATTAACATTAAATTGTTAGAAAAGACAGATAATCCTTTTTTTAAAAGTTCATATTCAAAAATATTAGAACATTTCAATGTATTATATGACTTTCTAAAGGATAGTAAGAAAGAAGGAGATACATTCTGGAAAGCAGCATTTAAAATGTTTAATTATCCAGAAGTAAATGAAGTATGCATTGGATTAGCAAAAGGTAAATTCGGAAAAGGTTTAACGTCAAAAAAATTGCGCATAGAGATTTTAAGAAATGCAAAAGAAATAATTGATAGTGGTAATGTTAATGATAAAATATTTTTGTATCTTGAAATATTTAGTGAAAAAGTTGGCGTAGATTTATTTAGTGATATGATTGCTAATATAATCTTAGAAGATATTAAAAACTATACTAGACATATTAATCAAACTTTAAATAAAGAAAATGAATATTATATAAATGAAGTTAAAAATAAGAATGTTTATTATTTGCCGTTAGAAATTTTATCAGATATTCCTACACCAAAATTTATGTGTGATATAGATAGTTGTATAACTAAGAACCAAGAAGTAAAAAATCATATGAATGATATTATTGGTTCGGAATGGCGCAATAGAACTAGTGAAGAAAAGAAACGAATGGTTTCAGAAATGATAAAAAATGATCCTAAAGTTTATTCTGAATTTTCAACAGCTTATGAGAATGACGAAACTGAATTATATGATTTTAATAGTGATAAAATTGGTTCAACAAAGCTTCCAGAAATAGCAGAAACATTTTTTACAACATCACATTCACTAGGGCAAAATGTTAATATAATGAAATTTTTTGATGAATTCAAGGACAAAATGGAAAATAATAATGGAGCAAGTTTGCTGTATGAAAATGGCAAGATTAGACGAGAGACATATTGCCAAACCTTTTTACAAATAGGATTGCAATTATATTATAGAAATAATGAAATAGATATATCGCGTGAATGTAATTTAGGTAGAGGACCTTTAGATTTTAAAATTGTAACAACAAACCAAAAATTTGCATTAGAGATTAAAAAATTTTCTAATCCACAAATAATTCATGGTATACAAACTCAATTACCAGAATACGCTAAAGCTGAAAAAATAGAGAATTTAATTTATGTTGTCTTTGATGATATTGAGGATAGTGATGCAAAATACAAAAAAATTAATTTAATAAATTCTATAGCTAATGACTTGCCATATAAAGTCGAAGTTGTATATATTGATGTTAGAATCAAGAAATCTGCAAGTGTATACGAAGGTGAATAATATGAAAAGGACTATAATAATAATTATTTTTAGTATATGCGCATTGGCTTGTGGAACAATGATTTGGATAGACAGTAGTTTATTAAATGCCATTGCAACAGTGTTAATTGGACTAATAACAGGAGTGCTTTCTTCTACATTAGTTACGTTGTATTTCAATTCAGAAGAAAAGAAGCAAAAAGATGGAATAAAAAAAACAAAATTAGAGAGTTTCTTTTATTCATGTGCTGATTTTATGTATTGGATTGAGAGAGATATAAATGAAATGATTGATGAGAAAGTTATCTTACTTAATAATCGTAAACAGATTATTAGTTTTATTGATAAATTAAAAGAAGAAAATAAAAATAAAATATTAGAAGAATTAGATGAAAAATGTGATTATCTGGTTAATACAGGAATAAGTTATATATCGCCATTTTTTTATTCATATATTTCTTTGGATAATAATTTACTATTATTACAAGGAATAATTAATGTTAATGAGTATAATTTTTTTAATAATATGATTAGAAAAGATATATTTAAAGAATTTATTGAAACAAGAAAAGAACATAGATATTTTGAGGGTGCAAGTGCAGAATATTTGCTTCATAGTATTAAAGTAGCATTGAATTTAGTATATGATTCTGTAAAAGTCTTTCCTCAAATAAAAGAAATTTATGGAACTATAAAGAAAGATATGGAATAATAGTGAAAATGATTAATATAAACTCATATATCTATAATCTTCATTTTAAAAAGCATTAGACCTTACACAAGGTCTTTTTTGTTTTTACAATGTCAAAAAATGTTAAAATATTGAGAGTAACTTCTAATTAAAATGATAAAAATATTGTAGATGTTAACGAGATAAATGTAAGATAAAAGGTGTGAAAAGCGTAGAAATAAATGGATAAATTACTGGTAAAAAATACCTATATGCGGTATAATATAATTATAAATAAGTACAAATAGGAGGTGGAAAAATGCGTACAACAACTAGAGGTGTAATTAGTTTACAACAACTTCAAGAAGATTTTCCTTCAGTAGAAACTATTCTTAGAGAAGATGGAGAACTTACAGTAATTACTGAATCAGGTTTTGCTTTTAAAATGTCAGTTATGAATTATAATGATCTAATTAGAACTG
>JALEMY010000119.1 GCA_022767485.1 Erysipelotrichaceae bacterium | reverse complement strand
TACGAAACTATCATATTGGTATAATTCCCATGTTTCCCAATTGTTATCACGACCTGTAAATGATAAATGATAACCATCTTCTTGTAATGTTGCAACATATGTTTCTTTATCATTATTGTATTGATTTGGTGTAATTGCACCATCATTATCAATATTTGTTGAAGTATAACCTTTTACTTCTTCTTGTGCTTCGTTAGTTAAAGCAATTGCGTGAACTATGATTTCTACATCACCAGCAGCTGCACCTAAAGAAGCAAACTTCAAAGCGATTTGTCCTAAGCCTTTTGATAAATCTGTAGTAATTTCAAAATCAATAACAGAAATTGTACTTGTTAGTGTGATATCTTCTACTTGCTTGCCATCTGTAGCTTCTGGACTTGTAGAATCATCTGCCCAGTCAGTAAATTCTATTTGTACATTAGGAACATTTCCAGATACAACTTCAAATTCCATGTGGAAGTGTTTATATCCTGCATCTTTATTAAATGATACTGCGAAACTATCATATTGATATAATTTCCATGTTTCCCAATCGTTATCACGGCCTGTAAATGATAAATGATAACCATCTTCTTGTAATGTTGCAACGTATGTTTCTTTATCATTATTGTATTGATTTGGTGTAATTGCACCGTCATTAGCAATATTTGTTGAAGTATAACCATTTGTTAGAACTGGTCCATCTTTATCTAATATTGTAAATGAAATAAAATCAGTCCATTCACCATTTCCTGCACTATTAACACCACGAATTCTTGCTTTGTATTGTCCTGGAACTTTAGCAAAGTTTTCCTCTTTTTTAGGAGTGAAAGTTACTTCCATATCAGGAATTACTTGGCGAGCTTTAAATCTTGTTATCTTTGTATCTAATTGTAATTTTTCTTCTACAGCATCAACTACTTTATAAACTTCAAGTTCATAAGATGAAGCAGCAACTTCTTTATCAAATGCAAGTTTTTCAACTGTAGGGTCGAAGCGGAAATCGTTGATTTTATTTGGAACAGCTGGATTACCATCTAACAATTCCATTTTATGAAGTCTTAATTCAACCATGTTATCTGCGCCATCATTTCTATGTTCATCATTTTCATCTCCTGGGTTATTTGGCTCGATGAAAATGTTTGACCAGCCTGCTGATAAATCTAAGTCAGTTAAGTTCATTGAAACAAAACTTTTTTGGCCAACTGTTAAAGGAACTCTTTTATAAAATTTAAAATCTACTGGTCCTGCAAATTCAAATTGACAAGCAGGAAGGTTTCCACTGATTAATTCAACTTCAAAATTGAATGTTGTTGGCTTAAACTTTGAATCAAAGTAACATGTTAATGAACCCCATTCCATTGTTTTACTACGATTGAAAGAAATTGTAACATAATCTTCATTAGTCACATCAATGCTAAAGTTTTCCTTGCCATCAGTTTGGTTATAACCTGAATTATTAGCCAAACTTACGATGTTTTTAAATACTTTGTCGCTTCTATGATAGCCAGAAACACTAACTTCACATGATGCTTGATAATTGCCTTCTTGTGTTTTAACAATTATTTCACAATCTCCTTCATTAACTGCCACTACTAAGCCACTTTGCGTTACAGTAGCAACAGATTCATCACTAGAAGACCATTCTACATTTTGATTTAAAGCTGTAGATGGAGCTACTAATGCGGTTAATTGCTTTGTTTCTCCTGCATTTAATTGCAACAACTCTTCACTTAATGAAACGCCTTTTACACGATCATTTACAAATTCTGATGTACTTTCACTTGAACCATTAGTGTCAGTTTGACATCCAGTAAGTGCTAATGCGGTTAATACCGCTAAAGAAATACTGACTTTTCTTAGCTTTTTCATAAATTTTCTCCTCTCTTTTATGTTTTTTTGCTATTGAAAATCATTTAAAAATTCACCGTTACCAATTATTTCATCATATTTTGAAACGGGAACATTTGTCATATACAATGTTTTCCAATTTGGCGTAATGATGCGATATTGTGAAACACAAATATCCCTATTTGCCGACCAATCTGGCTTCCATGTAGCACCTTTATATGCCCACCAGTCTCCGCCGATATTTGCAACATATTTAGCTTTGCTCATATCGTTTGGCTTCGTACTATCCCAAGTTACTAAACGGATATCCATTGTTGTGACAATATATGTTAAGTCGGATAATCCAATTGCTGCTAAATCATTTTGGCTACTAAATGGGTGATAATTAAAGCCAATGTTTGAATTATCTAACTTAATTCTTGTTGTTTTTGTATTTGGGTCATTAAAGAAATTGTTTGGAAATTCTTTATGATAATCATCGATAAAGTTCTCATCATAAAATGATCCTATAGGATTTGCCCATTCAATCAATTTCCATCCAGTTTTTTCACTATAACCCCAAATTCTCATATTTTTAAATTCAACACCTGTATTTTTAACTCTTGCAAATCCATATTGAGCATATATTGTGGCCCAAGCTCCAACTGCAGTCCAATCTTTGGGTTTCATGCCATTGTCTGCGCCATATCTTGGGGCATATTTCCAGTTGTTTTGTTCTCCACAATTAGGAATAGCTTCATGATATGGAATATCTACGGAATATTTCAATGAGCTTTTTGTTTCCGTGTCTTTTATCATTTCGTTATATAATGCATTAAAATCATTCATATCATCAAATTTTTTCAAATTGCTTAAATCTACTCCCTCGATTTTATTTTTATATGTCATATATTCGTCATTGTATGATAATTCAACAACATCATAATATGATAAAGTATTATTTTTAATATAAGAGCAAATTGTTAACAATGCTTTTTTATAATCTTTAATCAAAATATTATCAATTTGTCCTTTTTCATTTTCATCAACATCGTTATAGTAATCTACACTAGATGAAATAATCTTAGCATCATACATCATTCCTTGACTTAATATCGTTGGCAAATTATCAGCTGAATTTTCAAATGTTTGAGCACAATTATATGTATTAAACATTTCTTTTGTATAATCAAGTGTTTTGTTATAATTTTCCTCTTCCTCAAAATGCTTAACTACAATATTACCACTACGATTCAAATCTTTTTGTCCTTGCATAAAACCATAAAGTATCTTTTTATCAAAAGGAGTATCATAAGTTGATAAATATCCAACATTTTCACTATCTTTCATCGCAATACTAGTTAAATAACCAACTTCCTCAGCCGAGAATTCAACATTTGCAACATTGACATATCTACTTTCTTGTTTTGAATCAAGAGCAACGAAATTAACTCCTTGAGTCTTTTTCATATAAGATTGCAAATAAAAATTAGCTTTTTCTCCTAATAATATTACATAATCAAAATTTTCACTATTAATCTTATAATCTAATAAATTTTCATAATTTGCCCCATTGACACCAAGTCCTAAAGAAACAAGTTCAACGCTATTACCTTTTTCCTTATTAGCACTTTTGATAATCTCATCAACACTAGAGCCAAAATATGCATCTGATTTATCGTTACCGTAACACACTAATACTTTTTTATCCTTTATCGGATTGTTATTACTTGGTGAACATGCACATAATAACAACGCTACTGACACGAGAAACAATGATTTTCTTTTCATTCTTTTACTCCTCCTAATGTAATACCTTTAATAAAGTATTTTTGAACAAATGGGTAAATAACAGTTACAGGAAGCATTCCTAAAAATATTTGCGCTGATTGTAAATTTTTCGAACCAATATTTTTTAATGCTTCTAATTGATCTGGTGTCAATTGACCACTAGCTCCGACCATTTTTGAAGGATCGGAAGCAATAATTAATGTATATAAATAAGATTGCAAAGGATAATTTGCAGGATCATTCATAAAAATAATACCATCGAACCAAGAATTCCATTGTCCTACAGCTGTAAACAATACAATTGTTACAATACTTGGAATAGAAAGAGGAACATAAATCTTAAATAATATTTGCAGTTGACTACAACCATCAATCATCGCTGCTTCTTCTAATTCCTTAGGTATTTTTCTAAAGAAGTTCATAAGCATAATAGTAAACCATACATCGCAAGCACCAGGAATTATATATACTAAGAAATTGTCGATTAAACCTAGCGTATCATATAAAACATATGTAGCTGCTAAACCTCCACCAAACCACATTGTAAATGCTAATATCCAAGCGATAGTTGTTCTTCCTTTAAACACCTTGTTTGATTTAGATAAAGGATATGCTGTTAAAATAATAACAAGTAAGGCAAACGCTGTTCCAATAACAGTCCTTAAAACCGATATTCCAAAAGCTTTAAAAAATTCCTTTTTTCCTGCTAAAAGCATATATGCATCTAAAGTAAATCCCTTAGGAATTATTCCTACCGTTCCAGCAGATGTGAATTCATCACCTGAAAATGATAAAGCTAGTAGATGAGCAAATGGTGCTATACATATAAGTGCAAGCAAGCCTAAAAATATATAATTACAAATTACAAAAACCTTTCGAGATGTCGTGTCTTTTTTATCAAATAAACCTTTTTTCATACATTCATCTCCTAAAAAATTCTATAGCCAAATTTCTTATAAGCAAAGAAATATGTTCCACCAATCAATGCAATGGAAATTAATGATTTCATTAACCCAACAGCCGCACCTACATCCATTTGCATATTTCCAAAAAATGAAATACGATAGATGAAAGTGTCGATAATATCACCAGTTTCATAAACTAAAGGATTATATAAAATATAAATTTGATCAAAATTACCATTTAACAATCCACCAAGTGCCAACGTACTTAATAAAACAACCATCGGAGCAATGCCTGGTAAAGTAATATGAATTACTCTACGAATACGACTTGCTCCATCAACCTCAGCTGCTTCATATAAAGATGGATCAATTCCAATAATAGCGGCAAGAAAGATAACCATATTGTATCCCATGCCTTTCCACACATCGGTAATAATCATAATGGTTCTAAAGTATCTATTATCGATTAAAAACAATGCCTTTTCTGCGCCAAATAAAGACCCTATAGCGTTTATAATACCATTATAAGAAAACACTTGATTAATAATCCCACCAAGAATGATCCAACTTAGGAAAAATGGAAGGAAGAATGTTGTCTGTACAAACTTTGCAAACCATTTTTTTCCAACTTCATTTATTAATAGCGCCAAAATTAATGGAACAACAATTCCTAGCACTATTTTCCACGCTTGCATGATTAGTGTGTTGACAATGGAGTTTGAAAAATCTTTCAATGAGAAGACATAAATGAAATTATCAAGTCCTACCCACTCATGTCCAAAAAAACCTCCTGCTGCATAGTTAAAATCTTCAAAGGCAATAACTACGCCAAACATTGAACCATATTTAAATATTATCGTAATTAATAAGCCAGGAAGTAACATTCCCCACCATACTAATTGGTTTTTTAAAAAATCTAGTTTTTTTCTTCTTTTTATCGACGCACGTTCATCATTTACTGCTTTTTTCATATATATTATGCGCCTACCTTATTATTTGCTTTATACCATTCATTAACTTCATTTGTTATTGTGTTTCCACCTAGTTTTTTCCACTCATTAACATAGTCGTTCCAGCCTTTATCATCAATGCTAGATCTTCCGGCAATAACTTCAGCAAAATAAACTTCTGTGTGTGTACTTATTTGTCCACCATATTTGTTTTGACCATCAGTTGGAAGGGCATAATATTCATTATATTTGAAACTATTATCTTGTGCTGTTGCTCTAATTGCTGCCCAAGCGCCATCTTCATTAACTCTTCCTATAATGTTAGCAAAAGTGTTTGATTGGAATTTAACTGAACCATGATCTTCTGCCCATTGTAAATATTCAGGGTATGCTCCCCAAAGTTTTTTCTCGTGTGAAGTCCAATTTTCTGGTGCAGCATTTTCCGCGTTTGGATCGACTTTTAATTGTTCGTTTAACTTTAAAAATGTTTCATCGATATCATTTGGATCATTAAATTGTGTTGGACACCATGACCATACATAGCCATCTTCTGGTTTAGCCCCTTCTTTTCCGTCAAGTTCGATATACATATTTATCATCTTCATCAAAGCTTCTGGATTTTTACATTGCTTTAATACAACATAATAATATGAGATATTTTGACGATCAAGAGTAATTTTACTATTTGCTTTACGTGGAATTGGTGCAGCTCCCCAATCTTGATCATTTAATAAATCGCCAACTGGATATTCATATGTCCACCAAGGGCCAAAAACAATACCTGATTTTTGTTGCTTTAATTGAGCTTCGGCATTTTCAGCAGTTGTTGAAGCAAAATCTTTAGCTAATAATCCATTATCGTATAATCTCTTTAAATATGTGATTCCTTCACGTGCTTCATCTGTGATATCAGAACTAATTAAATTACCAGTTCCATCATCAACCCATGAGTATGGTTGATATCCAAACATTTGTAAATAACGATCTAATGAGAAATATGAGGCAACTAAATCTTTAGCAACAGAAATACCAGCATTCGCACCTTTTTTAGTTTTAAATTCTACTAAAACATCGAATAATTCTTCAGGCGTTGTTGGAATAGTTAAATTTAACTCTTGTAACCAATCTTTTCTATAAAACATAACCGGTACATCTTTTAATGTATCATTGTATTGAGGTATTCCATAGATTTTACCGTCTTCTTCTTTTAAACTTTCGATGACATTAGGATCTCTATTTAAATATTTTAAAACTTCAGGTGAAGCATATTTATATGTTTCTGTTAAATCTTTTAATAGTCCTTTTTCCTTAAAATTTTGATATTGTGCTGCGTTTACTTTTAAAATATCAGGATATTTCTTTGATAAAATTGAGCCAGATAATTTGTTTTCATATTGTTGAGGTGGAACTTTCCACATATACTCAAAATTGACATTTAATTCATCGCGTAAAAAAGAGATAAATTTTTGATTATCTGGTGTGATGTTTGATGGAACTCGACTATCGTTATGTGGAAGATATTCCATAACTCCTTTAATCGTCACTGTTTCATCATATCTACCAAATGGCTTGTGTTCTGGATCATAATAATCAGGCTCTTCACTTTCCAAATTATTATTCTTACATGCTGTTAAAACTGAAAAAGTGCATACTGTCATTACTGTAGCTGCAAATAACTTTATAATTTTTTTCATAATTAAAACATTCCTTTCACATAAATTATAATTTATTAATGAAAGGGCTTCCATTGCTTAAAATTGACATTGCTTGCTTTTTTTTTACATATTTTGACTTTGGTGTCTTTTTTGAGCATTGATTCTATATTCGTTTGGTGAAACACCATATACTTTTTTAAATAATCTAAAGAAATGTGATAGAG
Organism: Erysipelotrichaceae bacterium; assembly: GCA_022767485.1. Lineage (GTDB taxonomy): Bacteria > Bacillota_I > Bacilli_A > RFN20 > CAG-631 > CAKPXW01. Next base: position 2,873 of record JALEMY010000119.1, on the reverse strand, counting down.
AATCAAATCCTAGTTTGATGACGATTTCCTTAATGAATAAATTGGTATCAACAAGTAAACTCTCTGCTTTTTTTAGTTTTGTTTCAATGATAAAATCCTTAATATTGCAATTATATTTAGCTTTAAATAATCTTGATAAATAAGATGGATTATAATGCAAATAAGCCGCAAGGGAATTTAAAGATACATCTTTTTCCATATGATCCCAAATATATTGCTTAATGATTGTTAAACGTTGATTATCTTCCTTAATCTCTTTTAATTTTTCATTTTCTAATGTTAAGCATTCAACATGAACTAATTTACTTGAAGAAACGATATTGCTTGCATATAGTGAAATGTTTTCATATGTGGACTTAAAATCTTTTGATTCAGTAGCAAACGATGTGTAAACACACATGCAACAATCATTAGTAATTTTGACAATATCTTGACATAATTGTTCGACATTTTTTTGTAATTTAATGCTATCTTCAAAAGGAAATGGCTTTAAGAAAAACCATTTGCCAGCGCTTATTTCCAATAATTCTCCAACTTTAATATCTAGCTGCTTTCTTATCATTTTAGAAATGTTTTCTTTTTGTTTGTTAGTTAGATTTTCTCCAGAAGCAATATTTAATATGAAAAGTAATGAAGTGGAAAAATTGATATCTTTAACCTTTTCTCCTTTAAGTAATCTTAACAATGTTTTAGAAATTAATTCATCTTGAAGATTGTAATTAATTTCTTCAATAGAGTTCATTTTAGTATATGATTGATTACGTTGTAAGATATTATTAATCTTTGCTTGCACTACATTAATCAATTTATCTTCGGCATCTATTTTTAAAATATATGAAACATTTTCTATTTGTAGCGCTTGATAAGCATTATTAAAATTGTTCATTCCCGTTAGAAAAATGATTTCCATATTAGGATATTTTTTTCTAATATCATTAGCGATATCAATTCCATTTTTTTCTGGCATATCTATATCGCATATTAATAAATCAATGCAATTTTCTTTTGCATAAGCTAATAAATCATTAGCAAAGTAAAAGCAATGACTATTTATTTGTTTATTGAATTCATTTTCAATCATACGATGATAGTAATTTGCAATATTTCTTTCATCATCGACTAAGCAGACATCAATTTTTTTCATTTTCCTCACCAATATACAATCTTATTTCGACTTGTAATCCTTTTAACTCTCCAATAGATAAATGAATCGTACTTTTTCCATTAGAGTAATACTCTAAACGACGATAAATATTCGTTAATCCGTGCTGACCAACTAGACTTGAGTTGGCAATTTTTTTATTTAATCTTTCTACATCTTCATTGGTTAAAATATTGCCATTGTCCGATATTTTTATAATATAATAATCATATTCTTGATATGAACGTATTCTTAATATGCCTCCGTGTGAGATTTTTGAAAATGTGTATTTAAAACTGTTTTCCACAATTGGCTGCAAAGTCAATTTAGGAATTAATATTTTTTGTGCTTCCTTTTGAATTTCATCAATATCATAAATAACACGATCTCCAAAGCGGATTTTTTGAATTTGTAGAAAGTGCATCAAGTTGTTATATTCATCTTCTAAATTAACAATTGCTTGTCCTTCTGTAATATAAAAATAGTATTTTGATAGATGCTTTGTCAATAAAAATGCGGTTTCATTATCATTTATTTGACATAAAGAAGAAATGTTTGCAAAACAATTATATAGAAAATGTGGATTGATTTGCGATTGAAGATATTTAAATTCACTTTCTTTTATGCGTAATTGTTGAATATAGTTTTCGTTAATACTCGAATTTAATGATGCTGCCATCTTATTAAACCCATCATAAATATCTTGAAAGTCGGTGATTGTGTGATCTTTAATTTGAATTGAAAAATCACCTTCTTCAACTTTCTCCATTGATTCAAGAACATTTTTCATCGGTTTACTAGCTAAATTATATGTTAGTAATACACCAACAATTATTTCACAAATAAAAATAAATAAAAAGATAAGTAACATCGGCAAAAATAAGCGAATGATAATACTATGTAATGAAATAACTGTATATAAATAAAACGAATCCAAATAATAATATTTTACATAGATTGTGCTTCCTTCAATAATTGCTTCATTTGTAAATAGCGACTCATCATTAATAGAAAAATCATTCATATTATCGACATTTGTGGTAATAATGGCAAGTTCTCCATCAGCATTTTTACATTTAAAAGATTTGTTTTTGTCAAACAATGTTCCACCTTGCAAGAAAAAAGATAGCAAATACTCATCACTTAATTTTATGGTTAACAAAGCTGATAAGTCTTCTTTACCATATGCAAAGTAAATAAAATCATCATATACATAGAAAAACTTATTTAATGAATAGTTTTCTTTAAAATAATCAAACTTTTCTTTTAATGATTCGTCATCCATTGTACTAATATAAATATCATCAAAATCGTCATTTCCAGATATATATACACTAGATGAGTAGGTAATTGGATAATATGCAATCAATGTATTCAAATCATTTTTACATTCATTAATCAGCAATGAATGTGAATAATAATCTTCTTTCATTTCATAATAATGACTTTGAAGATATTGAAATGATTGTGTGCTCATCAATTCATAAGAAAAACTAATCAACGCTTCTTTTCGCTCTTCTAATTGCTTTTCGTTAGCTTTTAAAACACTTATTATATGTTCTTTATTTTCATTGCGATAGTTATTAATATTTGTCGATAACATAATGATTGAGGTAAGTATTGAAAATAAAATAAATGTCATTTCAATAGCAACAACTATTGTTGACATGCGTATTCTTTTCTTTTCTTTGCTTTTCATCGCTTTTTATCTAAAAAATATTGCATAATTATA
>JALEMY010000138.1 GCA_022767485.1 Erysipelotrichaceae bacterium | reverse complement strand
TAAAGAAAAAAATAGCAAAAAAAGATTTAAAAAATTGCTATTTACTAAATAGTAAAAAATTGTAAAATTAAATTAGTTAATTTAAATTTATTTTAGGAGATATTTTGTTATGAAAACTAAAAAGTTTTTTAAAGATATTACTTTTGAAAGTAATACAATTTATCAAGTTGAAGACGAAGTATTAAATTATTATAAAAAGGATACGAAAAGCGTATCTAATATTGAATTTTTTTGTTCCACTACACGTTATAGCGATGCATTAGATGTGGCAATCCATATCGATAATAAAGAAAATATAGTACTTGATTTTAATAATTCCACATTATTTTTAAATGGTGCTTTAACACCTATAATCATTTCAAATTGTAAGAATATTGAAATTAAAAATGTAGTAGTAAAATATGATCGTTCATTCAATACTCAAATGACTTTAATCGAAAAAGGCGAAGACTTTATAAAAGTAAAAGTTGATGAGCGTTTCCCTTATGAAATTAATGATGGGAAATTTATTCCTAAAAGTAAATATTGGAGAGATGAAACACTTCATCAAACATATATTTTCCTTCAAGAATTTGATCCAGTTACTAGAATTGGTCTTAGTTGGCCTGTTGTCATGATAGGAAATAAAGATGCAGATAAATGTGAATTACCATGGGGAGGACAAACTTGTTCACTGCTTGCTTATCAAGAGGGTGAATATGTCATCTTTAAAGGTAAAAATATTCCAGATTATCATGTTGGCTCAATTTTGATATTATGCATGAACAATCGCGATATTTCAAACCTAGTTATGTATAATTCATCAAATATTAAAATAAGCAATTATCGCATAGTCAATGGTTTAGGAATGGGACTATTACCTATTTATTGTAAAGATATTACAATTGATGGTCTAAAGATGTTTTATGATGATAAATCAATAGGTATTATTTCAAATACCGCAGATGGAATTCATGGAGTTGCTTTAAAAGGTGATTTTATTTTAAAAAATAGTATTATTACTGGTACGATTGATGATGCCTTAAATATCCATTCAAACTATTATGTATTTGAAGATGTTAAAGATAATGTTTTAACAGCAATTTGTGCTGGACCATCAGATGCTTTTAAAATATTTGATGTAGGGGATAAAATAGCAATTTATTTAGACCATACTATGGAAAAGATTGATGAAGCAACTATTTTAAATATTAAACAAGAAGGCAAAAAATACTATTTTACCCTAGATAAAAATATAATTAGAGTTAATAAAGGTTCATTGATTGAAAATCTATCAACCCAACCTAATATCTATATTACTAATTGTGAATTTGGTAAAGCAAATACCCATTTAAGATTTCAAAGTCGTGGTGAAATAATCATCGATAATTGTATTACCGAAATGGACATTTTATTTACCGGAGACACCAACTTTTGGTATGAATCTAGTCCTGTTACAAATGTAACTATCAAGAATACGAAATTTATCATGGATAAAAGTGGCGTAGTTTCCATACCGGAATTTAAATCAAGTAAAAATGAACCATATTATCATAAAAATATAACTGTTACTAATTGTGAATTTTCTTCACCTAATGCACTATATATTAGATATAGCGATAATATTAATTTTTATGATTGTACGAATAAAGAAAACAAACCATTTGAAGCACATTTTGATAACGCAGGAACGTTAAATACAAATTTAAATGTCAATATAAAAAGAACAGCTAATAAAGGCGATAGAGATGAATAAGAGGAAAATAATTATGAAAAAGAAAAATTATCCAATTAAAGCTACATTTATTGATGAAGTAACTTATGATATTCCATCAGCTAACTGGTCAAATAGACAATGGGCAAAAGATTTAGATTATATGAAAAAAATAGGCATTGATACTATTATTACTATCCGTGCTGGCTTTTATGGTAAAATGATTTATCCATCAAAAGTTTTACCACATTTAAATGAAGACGATCCTGACTTCGCTGAATTTTTATTCAAAGAATGCGATAAAAGAAATATGAAAATCTTCTTTGGACTTTATATTACTAATGTCACTTGGAATGATGGCGATGCTGAGCAAGAAATAAGATGCAATAAACTATTAATTGATGAAGTAATAGAAAGATATGGTCACCATAAATCATTTTATGGCTGGTATATTCCTCATGAAGTAGGAACTAACATCTTAAATATTTCTTATCTTCAAAATACATTAGCTAAAATGTGCAAAGAAAAAACACCAGAAAAGAAAGTATTATTCTCGCCATTTTTCTATTGTGAATGGGCTGATAAAGAACACCCATTAACACCAGAGCAAACATACCTAGAATGGAAAGAAATATTAAAAGGAAGTAATGGCAATTTAGATTATTGCGCATTCCAAGATGGTTCAGCGCCACTTGAAAAAAGACAAGAATATTTTTTACAAGCTAAAAAAGCAATGGATGAATATGGTATAGAAATTTGGGCAAATGTTGAAACATGGGATAGAAGTCCTAATGGCTTACTTCCAATTGACTTTAACATATTAAAAAAGAAAATAAGCACTGTAGAACCTGTAGTTTCAAACATGATTACCTTTGAGTTTTCTCACTTTATGTCACCACAATCTATTTATCCTTCTGCTAAAAACTTATATAAAAAATATAAAGATTACTATGGTAAATAACTATGAATATTTATAATGTTACTATAAATGGTAAAAGTAATCCCATTAATGTTATCGATTATATATATGTTTCCTATCTTTTAAAAGACGTAGAAAAACAATATGAAGTTGAAATGTTTATCTATGATAATAAAAAAGAAGTTTTCCATACGCATTTATTTCAAGAAAATCAATATCTAGAAGTATATTTAGATTTTAAAGAAAACACACGCTATGATTATAAATTAATTGTCAATAAAACTATTACATATGAAAACTATTTTTATTCTGGATTAGTTAATGGTTTTGATAATAAGGCCAAATGGATTGGTAGTGGAAATCACTACGTTTCTGATTATGACAAAGTTGGTAGTAAAGCCATATATTTTAAAAAAGATTTCTCTTTAAAAAATATTCCTTCTTACGCCTTTATCAATATGGTAGGACTAGGATTATTTGAACTATTTATCAATGGTAAAAAAGTTTCTGATAATGTCTTATCATTACCTTTTACTCAATATGATAAGTTGGTTTTATATTCCACTTTTGATGTATTATCTTATTTAAAAGTTGGCAAAAATCATATTGAAGTAATTGTAGGTGATGGTTGGTATAATCAAACAAGTAAAGATACTTGGGGCTTTTGCTATGCTAGTTGGAAAGATAATGTCAAATTATTGTTTCAATTAGATTATGATAATAAAAAAGTGGTTTCTAATACTTCTTGGCTTTATTCTTATGGGCCGATAACATCAAATGCAATAAGAGTTGGTGAAACTATCGATTTTAATATAAAAAAGAAATATTATAAAACCTTTATTACAAATCCTCCAGGAGGTATATTAAAACCATCTAATATAGAAGATATAAAAGAAGTAAAGGAATATTTGCCTCATAGTATTAAACAAGTTGATAATAAAATTATTATCGATTTTGCTTATAATATTGCAGGATATATAAAAGCAAGTTTAAAAGGAAAAAAAGGCGAAGTTATAAAAATTGCTTATTCTGATCGCTTGATAGATGATGCTTTAGATAACACATCAAATTCAATGTATATATTTAACAAAGAATTTGAATATCAAACAGATACTTGTATCTTATCTAGTGGTATTAATATTTACAAACCAAAATTTGTATATCATGGTTTTAGATATGTGATTATTACAGGAAATGTTAAAGTATCCGACATCAAAGCTTATTTAGTAAGAACATCATTTGAAAAATTAGGAAGTTTTACTTCAGATAATGACATATTAAATAAACTATATAATATGTCTATTTTAGCAATCGAATCAAACTTTATGGGTTTTCCTAGTGACTGTCCACATCGAGAAAAAAATGGTTGGACTGGTGATGCTCATTTATCATTAGATACAAGCATCTACACGTTTAATATGCATCAAGCATATAAAAAGTGGTTAGAAGACATATGTATTGCTCAAAGACCATGTGGACAAATACCTTGTATTGTGCCAACTAGTGGCTGGGGATATAACTGGGGAAGTGGACCTGCTTGGGACTTTGCAATGTTTGAAGTTACCAATGCCTTATATTATTATTATGGAGATAAAGACTCTTTAATTAAAACCTTCCCTCATTTAGAAAAATACTTTTCATATTTATTAAATAATGCTACTAATTATTTATTATCGATTGGTCTTGGAGATTGGAATTATCCAAAAAATATTTCATTTGAACTTTGTGATACAACATTAATTTCCAGTTCATACTTTATGAAAATGGCTTTATATTTAGCAAGATTTGCCAAAATATTAAATGTCAACAAAGAATCGTATTACTTAAATATTGCTAAAAAAATAAAAAAATCTATCATAAAAAAATTTAGCAATGTTAAGAGTTTAACAGGACTTGCTTGTTTAACATATTTTGATATTTTAAATAAAGTTGATGAAGTCGTAGACTATTTAAAGAAAAATGATTATGCAATTCATATGGGAATTTTAGGAAATAAGTTTGTCTTTTCAATCCTTACAAAATATAATAAAGTTGACATTGGTTTAAATATATTACTTAGAAAAGATTACCCTTCATTTAGATATTGGATCGATCATAATCAAACAACATTATGCGAAGATTTTGAACTTACAAATTCGCTAAATCACCATATGTTTTCTTGCATTGCTGAATTTATGATTAAAGGATTAATGGGAGTAAATATAAATGAAGATGGTTCTATCCTTCTTTTACCTTCAAATCAAAATATTAATATGGCAGTAAAAGTTGCAACAAAAACTGGTTTATATAGTTTTAAAATTAGTAATGATGAATTGTCGTTTATAGTTCCTAGCAATGGAAAAGTAATTTATAAAAACAATAATTATTTTTATGGAACTCATAAAATAGAGGTATAACATGTTAAAAAATCCAATCTATCAATGTAAATTAGATAAAGATTTTACAAAAGATTTAATCAAAATTTCTTTTGATTTTAAGATTGA
>JALEMY010000135.1 GCA_022767485.1 Erysipelotrichaceae bacterium | reverse complement strand
GTTATATAGATTTAGAAGATTATATTCATCTTCTGATAAGTAAGAATGTAAGTTAATAGTCGGTATTTTTTCATCTTTTACACCTACGTAATTAATAATTTCATTTGTAAGTTCAACAGTATTTGATAAAAATTGATTCTTAATTTTAGAATATCTAATCCTTTCATTTTTAATTATTTTTTTCACATATGCAATATAACTACACTGATAGGAATATAGAATAAGTTTTTTATAAAATGGCTTAGTCAGTATTATTTCATTTTTAACTGTGTCGATTTTGTAGTTATTCTTAAAGAAATTATTGATTAAATTCATATTATTAAATTTATTATTTATTAAATCATTTCTATAACGATCATAAGATGGAAAATTATAAAATCTAAAATTTTTATTTTTGATGTTTTCTAGTATTAGTAATGTAATATCTTGAATAAAATCATCTTTGTAAAAATCACCAAGATTTTTACTATATATAGTAATTACATAGTTACACTTCTCGTATAATATCAATTGTAGAATATTAAGAATTCTACAACTATATTAGATTCTAGTTTTAAACTTGATCTAGTAACAAGATTTTTTGGTATCCTAGTGTTATACTATATATGAATAACCTGGAACAGTGCTTTCACTCCTTGCATAAAATAATGCTATTTAAAGCTAGCAAACCTGCTTGATTAATAAGTTTCTTACACGGATGTTGCTCAAACTAATTTAACACCACTCATTGTCAAATTAGTGAAGTTCTTATTTCGCGAGACTGATTTTATTTTTCAAGGCTAGGATACCAGATTATTCCAACCAAGAAAGCAGGTGTATATATGAAAACCAATCCACAATTCAATGTCAACGAGATTTTATATGTCGGGATTGATGTTTCAAAAGACTCAAATCAAGTTTGTATCCTAAACTTCAATCAGGATAAACTTGCATCATTTTCTTCTCCTAATAATAATGATGGTGCCATTATTATTGAAGAAAAAATTTTAGGTTTGATTAAAAAACATTCTTTAAAAAAAGTAATAATTGTTTTAGAATCAACTGGTATTTATTCTTTTCATATTTCCTATTATCTTTCAAGTAATGAGTCACTAGTTTCCGTAAATGCAGAAGTGTTTGTTGTTAATCCAAAGTCCACGGCAAACTATAGTAAAGTCCTTAATCAATTTCAAAAGACTGATCCTAATGATGCTTATGCTTTGGCAGATTTTGCAAGATCAGGTCATACAAAGAATTTAAAACCTTTTAATGGTTCTCAAAGGCTTGCATTACAAAGACTTACAAGACACAGAAAACATGTTGTTAGTTTGTTAGTTAAAGAAAAAGAATATGTTTTAACCAATATTTTCCTTAAGTTTTCTGATTATAACAACGGAAATCATGATTGTAAATCTTTTTCTAATATGTTTTCATCAACTTCTAGAGAGATTCTTTTAAAGTATGATTCTCCAGAAAAAATCGCTAAAACCAAATTAGACAAACTTGTTGATGCAATAGTGAAATTTGGTAAAAATAGATTTTCTAATCCAATAGAAGTTGCTAACAAATTACAAAAAGCTGCTAGATCATCTTATCGTTTAGATAATTCAATGTATGAACCTTTAAATGCTGCCATTTCTTCTAGTTTATCTTTAATCTCTTGCTTTGAAAATGAAATATATGAAATTGATAAAGCTATTGAAAAGTTAGTGAAAGGACTTGACTCAACACAATATCAATCATTATTATCAATTCCTGGAGTTGGCCCTGTGTTTGCTGCTGGTATCTTCTCAGAAATTGGTGATATCAACATGTTTGACTCTGACAACGCTTTAGCTAAATTTGTTGGACTTATTTGGTACAAACATGATTCTGGTCAATTTGCATCTGAAGACAACAAGCTAACTAAAGCAGGAAATACTTACCTTCGTTATTACATAGTTGAAGCTACAAGTTCTGTTATAAATTGCAACATATCTTACAAAGATTTTTATAACAAAAAATTCTATGAAGTTACTAAGCACCAACATTCTCGCGCTACTATTTTAACTGCTAGAAAATTCGTAAGGCTTATATATAGTTTAATGAGTGGAAACAAGCTTTACTCTAAAGATAAATAATATATGAAATTTTCAAAGATCACATCTTGTTTTAAACAAGATTTTTTTGCATTTCTTTAATCAAATAAAATTTTGCAAAATTTTACTTGATTATTTTACCGGATGCTTTCTACGCTCATATTTTACCATTTTTCATATACTTTAACAATCGATTAACCCTATCGTTTTTTAATAGGTCTATCGTTTTTTTATAAACACTTCAACTACACAATAAAATGTTTTCTATCTTATAAATTCAACGATTTTTGTATCAAAATAGTTCTTCTAACATACCAAAATAGGGATTCAAACCCTTATTTAAGTATGAAAAAAGGCATGATCACGAGTATCATACCTATGCTTCTTAAATGGGGCGGATGACGGGGTTCGAACCCGCGAATGACCGGTTCACAGCCGGTTGTGTTAGCCTCTTCACCACATCCGCCATGATTATCATAGCGAAAATCATTATAGCAAAATTGTTTTGTAAATACAAGTATTTTAATGCTATTTCTTAAAATAATGCTATTATGTACTTGAAATAAAAAAACTTTTGTGGTATTATAAGTGAGCAATATTTAAAGACTGCGACATCTGGAGCAATACTCAAGAGGCCGAAGAGGCGCCCCTGCTAAGGGTGTAGGTCGGGAAACTGGCGCGAGAGTTCAAATCTCTCTTGCTCCGCCATTATTGATAGTTAAAACACGTAGGATAAAATACGTGTTTTTTCTTTTTTAAAAAAAAGTATTAAAGTATAGTTTACGTCAAAAAGGGACACAAAATAATAAAAAAAGAATTGAATTGAATCAATAAAAACTACATTATACCTGATTCTAATAATTTTTTTATCAAATACTCCGCCAATTTCCGCCAGGGAGATTTCAACTC
>JALEMY010000125.1 GCA_022767485.1 Erysipelotrichaceae bacterium | reverse complement strand
AAGTTGATGTTTGATTTGAGGAAGATTGATATCAATAGGATAGCCGATAACGCAAACTTCAACAGGAACACTACAGAAAAAGTTTTAAGACTTTACTCAATTTTAAAATTCATCGACGAATGCGAACTTAGTAGTATGCTCACTCTATAAGGAGGCACAGCCATAAATCTATTTCTTTTAGACTTATCAAGACTTAGTGTTGATATAGATCTTGATTTTGCGCTTCCACTTACCAGGGATGAAATGATCAAGAAAAGAGAACTTATTGATAGGGCAATCCGTGATTACATGGCTGACGAAGGAAATTTCCTTAGCGACAAATCAAAGTTTGTGGATAGTGAGTATTCTATTGATATACTGTAAATATTATAAAAATGTAGTAGATAAGATGTTTAGCTCCGAAAAAATGAAAAAATCTAAAAAATACGGAGTGGAGATGAATCTTTACTACGAGAAAATGAAGAGAGTAATGATGTTTATTTTTCACTACACCAATCACTACACTTTTCGACTACAATGATTACTGTCACATAAGTTGTCTATTAATATTTAAAAGCATTAGTGGAATAATTAATAGAAGAAATTTGTAAAAAGTGTTATATTATGATATGGGGGAGGCTAGATAAAGAAATGACGGAGAATTATTCAAAAGCAATCTTGGCTTTAAGAGTCAAACTAAATCTCACCCAAGAAAAACTAGGAGAGATGCTAGGTGTTTCATATGCAAGTATTAACAGATGGGAAAGAGGTCATTTTGAACCAACCATTTTAGTGAAAGAAAGATTAAAAAAGATCTTTAAGGAAAATGAAATCGAATTGGAGGGAAAAGAATGAACGAAGATATATTTGATTTATCATTATTTAACTCCTACAAAGAAGACAATAGAAGAGAAGTAAAATCCGCTAAAGGTGGTATGCCATCAAGCATATGGGAAACTTACTCTTCATTTTGCAATTCCTATGGCGGCGTTATTATTCTTGGTGTTGTAGAGAACAAGGATAAAACCTGGTCAACTTCTGGTTTAGACGAAAATCGCATCTTGAGATTGCAAAAAGAATTTTGGGATACAATCAACAACAAGACAAAAGTCAGCTGCAACACGCTTACTGATTCAGATGTTAAAGTATATTCCTTAGGTAATGATAAAGTACTTGTTATTAACGTTAAAAGAGTGGATAGAACATTAATGCCTATATACATTAATAATGATATTTTCAATGGTACTTATAAAAGGGACTTTGAAGGCGATTATCACTGCACAAAATCGCAAGTAAAAGCTATGTTAAGAGATGCTGATGAAGAAAGCTCTGACTCAAAGATGGTTGATAATATGGAACTCGACGTTTTAAATTCAATCACTCTTAATAAATATAGAATGCGTTTTCAAAATAAGAAAGAAGATCATCCTTGGAATAGACTTGCAAATGAAGATTTTCTTGTGATGATTGGCGCAGCAAAGAAAGATGATAGAGGCATATATAGACCAACAAGAGCGGGTCTTATGATGTTTGGAGATGAGCCATGGATTCAACAAGAATATCCAGAATACTTCCTTGATTATCAAGAATATGGCCCAGAAAATGAAAGATGGGTTGATAGAGTGTGGTCCCAATCGGCAGATTGGAGTGGAAACTTATTTGATTTCTATTATATGGTCACTGAAAGACTTCTTCCTCATGTGCAAAGGCCATTTATGATGGAAGGTATCTATAGGGTAGATGATACTCCAATACATAAAGCAATAAGAGAAGCTTTAGCCAATTGTATTACTAATGCGGATTTCTTTATTCCTAGGGGAATTGTCATTAAATATAATGATCGCGTGATCACTTTAGAAAACCCAGGAACTATCAGAGTTGGAAAAGAACAAATCTTTAAGGGTGGAGTTTCCGATCCTAGAAACAAAAATGTTATGAAAATGTTTTCGATGTTGGATATCGGTGAAAGAGCAGGAAGTGGCATGAATCATATTATGACGGCATGGAAAGAAGCGAAATGGACACTTCCATCAGTTGATGAAACTTTCGATAGAGTAGAGAGAACAAAAGTTACTTTGGTACTCAAAGATTTAGCACCAATCACTAGCAATCAAGAGAGCAAGTCTGGTGAGCAAGAGAGCAAGTCTAGTGAGCAAGTAAATAAAGATAATAGAATTGAGCTATTGGTAGAATATTGTACTACTCCTAGAACAAGAGAAGAAATGCAAACTTTCTTGGGGATAAGCAGCAGAGAGTATTTTAGATTCAACTTTTTAATTCCATTGTTAGAATCGGGTAAATTAACCATGACTTTGCCAGATAAACCAAATAGTCCTAAACAAAAATATGTAAAAAAATAAGACATTTACGTCATTAAAAGTCGATTGATTTAAGCGCAAGGAGGGTGAAATAGTGGATTTTGCGGATAATAATTTACTATTAGCTCAAAATAATCATGTTACTACAGTCGATATTATTCCTGAAAAAGTAGAGATGATTAACAATAAAAAATCACCAATTCAAGATGATTACATTGAAATGTATTTAGCAGAAAAAAACTTTTAATTGTCGCATTTGCGCATAAAATGCTTATTGTAGTGTTGCAATTATATAAAAATTTTCAAAATTTAAATTTCTGTCGAAATAACTATGTAATATTTTCGACAAACAATAAGTAGGAGATTATTTTCTTTTTGTATTAATATTATTGAAATATTATTCAGTTGTATCTTGAATATTTG